>CAZBMS010000012.1:0-35549 GCA_964493125.1 uncultured Dehalococcoidia bacterium
GAAGCTAGGTCTGAGTTTTGAAGTGTCATTGAGGTATCTGAATGGGTGGGCGGCAACTAAATAGCCATTACATTTGTCTGCTTCGCCCCTGAGGTCTTCGATTTGGGATACTTTCCAGCTGTCATTCCCCAATCCGAATGTTGTTATATGGCCTACCTCTGTTTGTACCTCTCTTGCTGGGATAAAAAGGATACCATGTTGTTTAGAAAGCTTTTCAAGCTCATTGATATCCCACGGTTTATCATGTTCAACTAAAGCCAAGCCATCCAGTCCAATTAATTTAGCTTCGATGGCGAGTTGCTCCACAGTCATATTACTATCATTGCTACCATGTTTAGAGTGGACGTGAAGGTCAAAAATCATTTTGAAAACTCAGAAAATACTAAAAATATGTTAAGGATATGATCAACTGACACTTTAGTTTGAAATGTCATATGAGCCAGATTTCGTTGGAATTTTTTAGCCATTTATTAACTTTGAAATGTAACCGTTTTTAGTTTGCTGTTTTACCTTTTTATATATATGTGACGCTAAATCCCAATCATCAACAAGAGTAAATATAGATGGTCCAGTGCCGCTTAATTTCACAAATGGGGCTCCACAATTTAGCAAAGTCCGAAATTGATGATCTAATCCTGAAAAGGCTTCCTCCGCGACTTTCTCAAAGATATTTATCCCTTTACTTAGCGTATATATTGTTCCATTCCCATTTGAGATCTCAGTAGCCAATTCCCTAGAATTCGAACCATCTGTGAAGTCTCGTTCATTCAACAAAGAGTAAACTCGAGCAGTTTTAGCGACAACTTTGTGTGGGGGACTAATTATAATTGCCCATATTTCATTTATGGACGCCGTAGGACTCAGTGTTTCTCCTTTCCCAGTCACTAGTGAGCAACCCCCAGTCAAAAAGAATGGCACATCGGAACCCAATTGGATAGCGATATCAGACAGGTTTTGTGTTGATAGGTTAAGATTCCAGAGTTTGTTGAGTTCAATCAAGGTTAAGGCGGCGTCGCTACTGCCACCGCCTAATCCCGATGAGATTGGTATGTTTTTATTTAGTGATATCGATGCACCGCCTGGGTATTGACTGAAAGTTTTCAAGATTTGGGCAGAGCTGAAAACCAGATTGTTTTCGGCATTCAAAGTTGGTTCATCTGACGTAACCGATATTCCATGTGCTGATGAAAAAGTGAGCGAATCTGATAAGTCTATAGAATGAATCAAAGTGCATACATTATGATATCCGTCAACGCGACGGCCAGTGACTTCAAGGCTTAGATTAATTTTCGCGTAGGCATTTGTTTCATTCATTTTGTATGGGAGGCGGTGACTCAATTGAGTTGCCTTGAATTACTAGATGCAAAGCCTTCCAATCTTCCAAAGATAGTGTAGATGGGCGAGCCTCTGGTTGTATTCCAGCATACCTGAGGTGGCTGGCTGCGGCTGTGGTAGATATTTTTAGCCCTTGAGCTAGTGAGTTCCTTAGTTGTTTCCTAGGTGCACTAAATCCTCCTCTGACAACTGAGAAGAACGTTTTTCTATTTGTACAGTTAATCAGCGGCTTATCATAAGTATCTATCTTAACTATTGCAGAGGTTACTTTAGGCTTCGGATAAAAGGCTGAAGATGGAATGAATCCTACAATTTTTATGTCACCGTATATCTGAGTACCAATAGATACTAATGACATGTGACCAGGCTGAGCGATCATTTGTTTAGCAACTTCCCTCTGAACCATTATCACAGCAGTTTCTGGTGGATGTTCAGATTCAATGAAGTGCCGCAATATAGGCCCAGCGGCATAGTAAGGCAGGTTTGAAATGAGTTTGTAGGATACTCCCTTAGTTACTTTCTTGATATCAACATTACGAGCATCCTCAGGGATTATCTTTAGTCCGTCTGACTGAATCCTTTCTGAAAGAGCATTGGCTAAATTTTCGTCTAATTCAATTGCAATAACCTTGGGAGTTTGCTTAAGAAGTGCCTCAGTCAATATCCCTAAACCTGGCCCTACTTCTACGACTGTATCGGTCGGTTCAATTTGTGCTGCTTTTGTGATCATGTTGATCACGCCATTTGCGACTAAGAAGTGTTGGCCAAGAGGCTTCTTAGGATTGATTCCCATATCATTCAATATGGCCTTGGGAGATTTTTTATTAGACAGTTCAGAAACCAATTTACAGTTGCCCTTTCGGGTTTTGAATTTGGGTGGCCGTGCACCACCCGTCGATCATGACCACGAGGCTTATTCACGTTAGAACTCAAACCAGGATATCCTGCGGCGCTCGAAACTTGCTGTTTACCGCTGCTTCCTTCCGGACCTGACGGGATTCACAGGATTCCGCCGCGCAGGGCCTGGCTCTCAACATTTTTCACGGGAATAGAGGCCTAAGGCTGGACCTTGGGGAGGAATTCAACCCCGCTATAGCGGATTGCGGGTACAAGGCGCCGCTAGTTCCCCGTCTAGCACGACCACTTTAATATTAATCTCTGCGTAAATCCTCTGTCAACGAAGGTGTATAGTGTAGAATGATGGCAATATGGATAATAACGAAATAAAGTTTGCTGTTTTGCCTAGTGCTGGTTTAGGTACTAGGTTCTTGCCTTTTACAAAGGCTGTACCTAAAGTCTTAGCACTCGCTTTTGATAGGCCTCTTATACACTTAGCCGTGCTAGAGGCATTAGCTGCAAAAATTGAAAATATAATAATAGTTATTTCTGAAGGTCAAGAATCCATTAGGCAATATTTTGAACCAGACACTCAAGTTGAAAAAAATATGCGGGATAGAGGGCTTGGCATAATTGCAGATGAACTTAAATCGTTCCGAGAAAAGTTAAATTTTATATTTGTAATTCAGGAAGAACAGAAAGGTTTGGGTCATGCTGTACTTTTGTGCGAGCAACTGCTTGTGGGTGAACCATTTGTAGTTATTCTTCCGGATGACCTTCTAATAAATTCTGAACCTGAGCTTATTCGAATGATAGAAGCATGGAGCCATTATCCAGGAAATTATGTAGCAGTAGAGACTATAGATGCTCAGGATGCCCCAAATTATGGTGTTGTTGAGATTGTGAAGCAACAGCGTAGCGAGTCGAGATTCAAGGCTTTAAAAGGCATGGTTGAGAAGCCAAGTATTGAAGCGGCGCCTTCGAACTTAGGTGTGATAGGTAGGTATTTGCTAATGCCAACAATATTCGATGCCATTAGGGATACGAGGCCAGGTGCTATAAAAGAGATCCAACTTACTGATGCGATCAATTCATCTATTGAGAACATGCCTACGTATGCGTATATGATTGAGGGTGTAAGGTATGATTGTGGTACTCCGCAAGGGCTGATTAAGGCATCAATAGAGATTTTTGATCAGAATAAATAGATTACTTGTCTAGGTCGAGAATTGCTAAGAAAGCTTCTTGAGGTATTTCTACCTGTCCGATCCGCTTCATTCTTTTTTTCCCCTCAGCTTGTTTTTCGAGGAGTTTACGTTTCCTGGTAATATCTCCACCGTAACATTTTGCTATTACATTTTTTCTAATAGCCCTTATGGTTTCTCTAGCTACAATTTTGTTTCCTACACTTGCCTGAATTGGGACTTCAAACATTTGACGAGGGATTAAATCTTTCAGTTTTAGTACTAGAGATCGCCCGTGTTGATACGCTCTATCTTTGTGTATGATCAATGAAAGAGCATCAACTGACTGTGAGTTTACCAAGATGTCCAGTTTTACTAATTGAGCATTTCTATAGCCTGATGTAACATAATCCATAGAAGCATATCCCTGTGATCGTGACTTCAATTGGTCATAAAAATCCATCAATACTTCACTTAAGGGGGCTTTGAACTCGAGTTGAACTCTAGAGTTACCTCCGTCGTTATTTCCTAGATTACCTCTCAGATATTCCATCCTCAAAAATTCCCCGCGGCGAGTGGTAACCAAGTCCATCATGGGCCCTATGAATTTACTAGGAGTTATAATACTGAGTTCCAGCCAAGGCTCTAGTATTTCAGAAATATTTTGAGCCTCTGGCAATCCCGCAGGGCTTTCAATGTCTAGTTTGGAACCATTTGTGTGTATAACCTTGTAAGCTACGCTTGGGGCAGTTGTAAGTAAAGCCATGCCGTATTCTCTTTCAAGGCGTTCCTGAACAATGTCCATGTGTAACATTCCTAGAAACCCACATCGGAATCCAAAGCCCAATGCGACGCTGCTTTCGGGTTGGAAACTCAAGGCAGCATCGTTTAGTTGCAGTTTTTCTAGTGCCTCACCCAATTGCCTGAAGCTTTCACCATCAGATGGAAATAATCCAGCAAAAACCATCGGTTTGAGTGGTTGATAGCCTGTTAATGATTCTGAAGCAGGATTGGATGTAGCAGTTATAGTGTCGCCGACTGGAACCTCAGTAAGGTTTTTAAGGCCAGTGGCTACGTACCCCACCTCTCCAGTATTGAGCCTCTTCAACTTGGTCATTGCAGGGAAGAATGTGCCAATCTCCATCACTTCAGAAGTATGCCCCGATCCTAATAGCTTGATCTTTTCCCTGTCCTCTAAGTCTCCATCGACTACACGTATGTAGGCGATGACTCCTTTATATTGATCGTAGGATGAGTCAAATACTAACGCTCTTAGCGGCTGTTGAATTGATGAGTCATTGGGGCTTGGAATTTTATCTACTATTGCCTCAAGGACCGATTTTGTCCCCAGTCCGTTCTTAGCTGATATGAATAAGATCTCTTCTCTTTTAAATCCAAAAGTATGTTCCATTTCTTTTGCTACGATATCTGGTTCCGCAGCTGGTAAATCGACTTTGTTTATTACTGGTATTAGAGTTAAGTTATGCTCCAGAGCAATATAGACATTAGCTATGGTCTGTGCTTGCACTCCTTGGCTAGCGTCTACTACAAGCAATGCGCCTTCACAGGCTCTAAGGCTCCGTGAAACCTCATAACTAAAATCGACGTGTCCGGGAGTGTCAATTAAGTTCAGCTGATAGTTGTTACCGTCATCAGCCAAATAAGCAATTCTTACTGCTTGTGCTTTAATGGTGATACCTCGTTCTCTTTCTAAATCCATTTGGTCAAGAACTTGGTCCATCATGTCACGGTTTGAAATAGTTCTGGTTGACTCTAGTAAGCGGTCTGCCAAGGTAGATTTGCCGTGATCTACGTGAGCTATTATGCAAAAATTACGTATGTGATTAGTACTCATTGAGAATAATGCTAGCATGTGCATAATCTACCCACAACTTTTACCTAAAGAGCCCTCAGTTAACTGAGGGCTCTTTATTAGAAAGCTTGAATCTGTTATGTAACAGCTATTTTCCTATACACGTATACATGATACGAAATGGTCATTGCCAACATTGCGTAATTCGGGTATCACAGCAGAGCAGTCATCTACTGCAATTGGGCATCTTGTATGGAATACACAACCTGGAGGTGGTGCCAACGGGCTCGGTACGTCACCCGTAAGGATGATCCGCTCTCTTGAAGATTCAATCACCGGATCAGGAATTGGCACTGCTGAGAGAAGTGCTTTTGTGTACGGATGCAACGGATTCTCATAAAGTTCGTTTCTATCCGCTAGCTCCATAATTTTTCCAAGGTACATAACTGCTATCCGATCACTTATATGGCGAACGACTGACAGGTCATGGGCTATGAATAGGTAGGTCAGATTAAATTGCTCCTGAAGATCCTCGAGTAAGTTTATAACCTGAGCCTGAATCGATACGTCCAAAGCTGATACAGGTTCATCACAAACAATTAAGTCAGGACGTACCGCTAAAGCTCTGGCGACACCTATTCTCTGCCTTTGACCACCACTAAATTCGTGAGGGAACCGATTAGCCATGCTAGGGTTGAGGCCCACTACGGTGAGTAGTTCTGCTACTTGATCTCTATACTCACCTTTGCTTTGAGTCATCTTGTGTACTATAAGTGGCTCTCCAACAATGCTGCCAGCACTTTGTCTTGGATCCAATGAACTGTACGGATCCTGGAAGATCATTTGCATTCTGCGTCGGAATCGTCGCAAATTGGATCCTTTTAGCTGGACCAGATCTTCCCCTTCAAACAATACTTGCCCTTCGGTTGGCCTATAAAGCTGTAATATGCAGCGTCCGGTAGTAGTCTTTCCACAACCGCTTTCACCAACCAGTCCAAGAGTCTCCCCTCTCTTTATGGAGAACGAGACTCCGTCAACTGCTTTAATATCAGCAATCTTCTTTTGAAATATGACACCCGAACGTACTGGGAAGTACATTTTGAGGTCTTTTACTGATACCAGTTCATCTGTCTCACCTTTGGATTTAGAAGTCTTACTTTCTTTCTGTGCTACCAAGATGTCCCTCCTAGACCCTAGCTGTTGTTTTGCCCTTTTCAATGTTGAGAGCTTCCCAACAAGCCGCTTCGTGTTTGTCTACATCATATATGTCCAAACTTGGTGTGTCAGTTGCACACTTATCAACGGCATACCGACAACGTGCTCTGAAGCTGCAGCCTTGAGGTAGGTTAATCAAGTCAGGGGGCTGCCCTTCGATTGGTACGAGCTTCACACGCTTTGCCTCATCAAGCCTTGGAACCGACTGAAGCAACCCTAGGGTATAAGGATGCTTTGGATGATGATATATCTCCTCGGCGGTACCTTTCTCGATGATCTTCCCTGCGTACATAACGTTCACTCGGTCAGCGTAACGTGCTACAACACCTAAGTTGTGTGTTATAACGATCAGTGCCGCACCAAATTCTCTACAGAGACTCTTCATGAGCTCGAGAATCTGTGCTTGGATAGTTACGTCAAGAGCAGTTGTTGGCTCGTCAGCTATAAGAAGTTTTGGGTTACAACTAAGTGCCATTGCTATCATGACTCGCTGTCGCATACCTCCACTGAATTGGTGTGGATATTGAGAGAGACGTCTCTCTGAGTCCGGTATGCCAACCATCTGTAAAAGTTCTGCTGCTCGTTTTTCAGCTCCGTCCTTAGAGATGTTCAGATGGAGTTCCATTGTTTCGGTTAACTGTCGCCCTATTGTGAGCACCGGGTTCAAAGAGGTCATGGGCTCCTGGAATACCATAGCGATTTCTTTGCCTCTTATCGCTCTCATTTGCTCTTCCTCAACCTTGAGAATGTCTTCTCCTTCGAATATGACCTCTCCCTCAGTTACCTTACCGGGAGGCCATGGTATAAGACCCATTAATGAAAGCGCACTGACACTTTTGCCGCATCCGCTTTCGCCGACTAAGCCTAAGGTTTCGCCTGGTTGAAGATCGTAAGAAACGCCATCTACAGCTTTGACTACGCCTTCCATTGTGAAAAATTGTGTGTGTAAGTTTTTTACTTCAAGGAGCGGTGCCATTACTCCCCCTTCTTATACCTTAATTTTTTAAGATGTCAGTATTAAAGATTTCCGTTTGTACTACTTTGTACTACGTGGGGAAGAGGAGACTCGAACTCCTACGCCTTGCGGCACATGATCCTAAGTCATGCTCGTCTACCAATTCCGACACTTCCCCTCGTTCCAGTTGTATCACTAAACCACAATTGGTTAGACTGTGACCCGCCTCGGACTCGAACCGAGAACCTACTGATTAAGAGTCAGTTGCTCTGCCAGTTGAGCTAGCGGGCCCCACTAGGCTTGAACCCCGTGAGTCCACGAAATGTAACATTACGGGATATTGCTGTCAACACTCGTAAATCAAGCCTTATGCCTAACTCTAGATTTACCCATAGGCTTATGAATCTGAAGCTAGCTTCCCGCCTTTAGCCCAATCGTCCTTCGATACGTCCTGAAAAACGACGACGGTATTTTCGGGAGCTGTGCCTATTATCTCTTCTACCGACTTTGTAAAAGCTTCAGCAAGTTTGGCTTTCTGTTCCTTTGTGCGTCCCGGCCACAATTCCATTTTTATAATTGGCATGTCATGCCTCCAGTTCAATTGTGGGTATTTTCCCACGCTAGAGAATCTGTTTCAATATGTTAAGCAGGGTTCATCGCACAGATATTTTGAATGCAACCACTGTTATAATTGAGTTATGCGTTTGTCCGAATTAGGTGAGATAGGTTTACTTAGACGTATTGAAGCTATCCTAGGTGATATGGGAGCAGATTGCTCAATTAATGCTGAAGCTTCATTAGTTGTTGGCGTTGGTGATGACGCGGCCGCATGGGCGGTTCATGGTAGTAATTTGTTCGAAACGTTGACTACGGACACGATGGTAGAAGACGTTCACTTTAGCAGTACTTATATGTCTTGGAGGGACGTCGGTTGGCGGGCCATGGTGTCGAATCTGAGCGATATAGCAGCAATGGGCGCTGCTCCTGCACTCGCATTAGTGACATTAGGATTGCCTTCCTCTATTACAGTTGATGACGTTGAAGACTTTTATAAAGGTCTGGTGGAAGCTTGCACAGAGTACAAAGTTACGATTGCAGGTGGCGATTTAGTCGCTTCTCCTAAGTTTTTCGTAAGCATCACTATGACTGGCCTGCAATCTGGAGATATGCTCTTAAGAGGTACTGCTAAATCTGGAGACTTGATCGCAGTTACAGGTCCATTGGGTTTGTCCAGAGGTGGTTTAGAATTACTAAAAAGAGGAGATATCGAATTTGATCAATATGCCCAGCGGCTAGTTGATGCACATAGGCATCCGAAACCAAGGCTATCGGAAGGGCGGATACTGGTCATGGAAGGGGTAAGGGCAGCTCTTGATGTTAGTGATGGGTTGATTGCGGATCTTAATAAGATGATGTTGGCTAGTAATCTTGCTGCTAACGTTATTAAGAAAAATGTCAAAATAGATCCCGCGTTGGAAGCGGCACATGGAATTTCCGCTATAGATTTTGCTTTGAATGGCGGGGAGGATTACGAGTTACTTTTCACTGCTTCGCATCAAACAATAGAGCGAATCAATAATGTGCTGCCGCATGTAAATATTGTTGGAGAAGTCGTTGGTGGTGCGCCTGGGGTGATAACTGTTAAACATGATATGGGTGAAACGGTTTATGAAGACCGTTTTGGCTGGGAGCATTTTAGACAATGATATTAGAAACAATATCCCCAAAGGAAACACATGAATTGGGGAAAAGCATTGGCCGCATTTGTGAGCCCGGTGATGTAATACTATTGCAGGGAACTCTAGGTGCTGGCAAAACTTGTTTAACCCAAGGGATAGCTGAGGGCTTAGGGATAGATGGGCCGGTTAGGAGCCCTACATTTATTTTGGTAAACGAGCATTACGGTAAATATATTCTCTATCACATCGATCTTTATCGTCTTAGCGACCATGCTGAGATTGAGGCGTTGGGTTTGGACGAGTATTTTCAAGGAAACGGAATTACAGTTGTAGAATGGCCTGATAGGGCACAATTTCTTTTTTCGTTCAAACATTTGTCAATTCTGTTAGAGCAGTATGGTGAATCAAAAAGGCGGATCGTTCTTGAAGGCATTGGAGATAGATACAAAGATTTCATAAAAGTTATTAGCGTTGGAAAGTAATAAATAGGTTAATCCTGGAGATAAAAGAGAAATCATGTTGCTTGCAATAGACACGTCAACTAGAAATGCAGGACTCGCTCTGATCAATGAGGAATCTCAAGTCATAAGGTCTGTTAATTGGAGGTCTCAAAGGAATCACAGTGTTGAAACTGTTCCAGCCATAGAACAGTTACTGGATAATCAGGGTATAAGCAAGGACTCTCTAAAAGGTATAGCGGTTGCTAGAGGGCCAGGGAATTTTAGTTCCTTGCGAGTTGGGATTAGTATAGCTAAGGGCCTTGCCTGGTCACTGGATGTACCTTTGGTTTCCGCAACCACACTAGAGGTTGAAGCTTGGCCATATTTGAGGTTGGGACCGGTAGTTTGTGCTCTTATTGATGCTGGGAGAGGGGAAGTTAGTTGCGCCTCGTTTAGTTATTGTGACGGTCGGATATTCCAAGATGATTCAGAACGCATTGTGGATCCCATGGAGATCTTCGATTTGATTGGGGAAGATTCAATAATTTGCGGTGAGGGATTAGAAGCCCACTTGGATCTGTTTAACACGCAAAGACCTGGTTACTTCAGATTGGCATTCCCAAACTTGTCTTCGCAACGGGCTATATCGCTTGCACATATTTCGGCGGTTAGGTTTAAGGAAGGAAATTTCGAGAACCCAGAATTGATGGAAGCAAACTATTTGAGGCAACCTACTATTACAATGCCTAAGCAGGGTGTGACTTGAGTAAATTGGCTAAACAACTAAGTTACATCATTAATGTTTATGAGGTTGTTTACTTGAGGATTTCTTTGTTAGGGTAACTGTACAATAGTCCGTGCACCCTGCGGAAAAAAGTTTTTAGGTGTGCAGACTTTGTAATTTTAAGGATAGGCAGATATGGAACGGACTTTAGTATTAATAAAACCAGATGCGGTCCAAAGGAATTTGATTGGGGAAGTAATCACGAGATTAGAATCACGTGGTCTAAAAATAGTCGCGCTAAAATTGGCTTTGATTTCCAAGGAGTCTGCTGAGGAACACTACGGGGCTCACGCTGGGAAACCATTTTTCGATGGTTTGGTGGGCTTTATTACTTCCTCGCCGGTCGTTGCAATAGTGCTTGAGGGCAAGGGTGCTGTAGGTTTAGTAAGGAGAACAATGGGAGCTACGGACCCCTCACAGGCTGATCTAGGTACGATTAGAGGTGACTTTGCTCAAGATATGGGTCGTAATATAATTCATGGCTCTGATTCCCCTGAATCTGCGTCAGAGGAGATATCCAGGTTCTTTAACGATGATGAGTTGTTTGACTATGACAGGGCCTTGGATGAATGGGTTATTGAATCTTGATTATTTCTTTACTATCTGACCAGAATTCTTCTAATCGATAGTATAGCCTTTGTTTAGGCGCAAACACATGTATAATCACGTCTCGGTAGTCTAATAGAAGCCATCCAGAATCTGTGTTCCCTTCCCGATGGTATACACTTTTATTGGACTTCTTTATAAAGCGTATTATGTCATTAGCAAGTGCATCCATTTGCCTTTGACTTTCTGCAGTCATAATTACAAAAAAGTCAGCAATATTACTAATTTCACGAAGATCCAGGACAAGAATATCTGAGGCCTGTTTCTCTTCTGCTATATCGGCCACTCGTTTTGCGATTTCAAATGGGCTCAGCTTAATCTCCAAGTTGGGCAGGTGATTATCCGTGAATCCGACCCTTAGTTGAATAATAACATCTCCTGTAGAGTTTCACCCAAATATCCATGGATTCTATGCGTTAAGTTATAATTTCCTTCTTGCCTTATCTTATTTAACGTCCGCTGATATAATGTGTTTTGTTAATTATGATTGACTTTAAAGCTAAATCTAGAGTGGTTGTGGCTATGAGTGGTGGAGTCGATTCTTCAGTAGCAGCCCTGCTTTTGAAACAGCAGGGCTATGATGTCGTAGGTGTTACTATGAGACTGTTTCCTTACGATGAAACCAGTGGAGTTACAACATACAATAAGGGATGTTGCACTCCAGAAGATGTTGAAGATGCCAGACGAGTTTGCCAGATCATTGGTGCGCCTCACTACCTTATGAATTTTGAACGTGAATTCAAAGAATTTGTCATCGACTATTTTTGTGAAGAGTACACGTTAGGCCGGACTCCACACCCGTGTCTCGCGTGCAATGACAAGATAAAATTCTCCTTTCTTTTTCAGAGAGCCATGGCTTTAAAAGCGGACTACATAGCTACCGGGCATTACGCTAGAATTAAAAAATCTGAAGATGCATATCGACTTCTTAAAGGGATAGATCCATCAAAGGATCAGTCATATGTGCTTTTCAACTTGAACCAGAAATTACTTGAAAGGACGCTCTTGCCAGTTGGATGGTACCCCAAGTCTGAAATTAGAGATCTTGCGTTCAATGCAGGGTTACCTGTAGCGGATAAAGCAGACAGCCAAGAAATTTGTTTTATCCCGGATGGGGATTACCGATCATTTATCAATGAAAGGGTGAAAACCATTAGTGGAGACATCGTTGATAGTGAAGGGACAGTAGTGGGTAGTCATGAAGGAATCCAGAACTTTACTGTTGGCCAGAGAAGAGGGCTTGGATTAGCTACTGGTAAGCCGCTATTTGTCATAGGCGTGAATCCTAGTAATAGCCAAGTAATTGTTGGTGGCAAGGAGCAATTACTTAGCGATACTCTTTGGGCTTCGAGAGTCAATTTTGTGGTCAACATACCTAAATCTCCTCTAAAAGTTACAGCGAAAATCAGGTATAAGGCACTAGAGGAACCCGCTTCCCTATTTGTTAAAGATGGATCGGTAGTGCTTAAATTCGAAAGGCCCCAGAGGGCTATAACACCTGGTCAAGCCGTTGCTTTTTACAACGAGGAAGAGCTAATTGGCGGTGGAATCATCGAGGGGCAGTATTTTGGTGATGTATATCAGGTTGCCTCTCAAACTAAAGAATTGGAATCGCAAGAAGTTAGTACGTTAACTGATTAATTCTATTTAGTATTGTTTAAATTTCAATCATCGGTTAAGTCAACAACTTTAATTTGAACATTTTATGAACTCCACTTGGGATTACGAAAACTTTCTTAATGATCAGGGTTACCTGTACGTAGCTGGTGTAGATGAAGTCGGCCGTGGGCCGATTGCAGGCCCGGTTGTTTCGGCTGCTGTCATTCTTGATGCTGAAGCGGATCACGGCTGGTACCGGGACATCGAAGATAGCAAAGCATTGTCTCCAGCCAAGAGGGAAAAGTTGGCTAGCTTGATTAAAGATCATTCCGTCTCTTTTAGTGTTTCCTCTTTGAGTTCTGATGTGGTTGATAAAATTGGGATTGTAGGAGCTACGAAAGCATCTATGGTCGAAGCTATACGTAGCCTAGATGTGCAGCCTGATCATGTGCTTGTTGATGCGATGCTGTTACCTGAACTTGGAATACCAAGTACATCCCTGATAAAAGGGGACGTTTTATGTAAGTCTATAGCAGCCGCTTCTATAGTAGCGAAAGTTGCTAGAGATTACGAAATGGAACTTTGGAATGGTATTTATTCGATGTACGGATTTTCCAAACACAAAGGCTATCCCTCACGGGAACATGTGGCTAATCTCAAGAAATTTGGACCTTCTCCGATACATCGCAAGTCATTTGCGCCTGTTCGAAATGTGTTATTTGATGGCAAATGTTAACTTTGTGGTAAAATCCCGAAACACGCCATGCCTATTCACGATTACAAATGTGAAGATTGTGGGAAAAGGGTATCAGTCTTTTTTAGGTCCTTTTCCGATGTGAACTTGCCAAAATGTCAAAATTGTGACAGTAGCAGGATGATTAGATTGCTCTCAAGGTTTGCTGTTCATCAGTCCTGGGATTCTGGAATTAGTATTCCTTCTCAGGAAACAATGTCGGACTTCGACGAAAATGATTCAGAGAGCATGAAAAGTTTTGTGAAAGGTATGCGGCGCGACATGGGAAATGACTGGGGGCATGATTTTGATGAGTTTATTGAAGAAACTGGGCACACTACTGACCACGAATAACAACCAGATAATGGACTCTGTAAAATAATTACCAGAAGTTAAAATAATTACCAGAAGTTAAGTAACGATAGTGTATTAACATGACTTTTCCAAAGCAAGAAATAGCTTTTACTTCTTCCACAATATATAGATTGGCACAATCTGTTGATGAGCACCTTCAGGATCACGAACTTGCTTCGCGACTACGGACTCTTGCTGTGCAAGTAGAAGGCAATCCGTTTATCAGTACTTCCCCTGGGATTCCTGAAATGGCCTCTTTGGCTTCAGGTTTAAACCGATTTATTGGTTCGCTTCGGCACTTTGGTCGAGAAAAGCATGATATGAGATTTGCATCAGACCTTAGAAGTATATTGCAGGAAACAGAAAATGCACTTGCTATACCCTTCAGGCGAATTGGGGCAAATTCAGTCATGGGCCTGTATGTCATAGTTGATTCCGAAAAGACAAGTGGACGAAGCGTCTCTGATATCGCTAGGTTCGCTCTGAATGGCGGTGCGTCCGTTATTCAATATAGAGATAAGATAAACAGCATAGGAGACCAATTAAGGATTGCCCATGAGTTAAGGGACATTTGCGAGGAGTTCAATGCCTCCTTCATTGTTAATGATAGTGCCGGGCTCGCTACGGCATCCGGTTCACACGGGCTTCATTTAGGACAAGGGGATCTTCCTATCTATGAAGCTAGACGCATTCTGTATTCGAGCCAATTTATAGGCACTTCTAGCGTCAGAATTGATCAGCTTGAACAGTCTGTATCGGAAAATGCGGACTATTTAGTGGTAGGTGCAATATTTGATAGCAATTTGACAGTACATGCTGGATTGGCTGGTCTTGAAACTCTGCGAAAAGCTAACGAACTTCAATATCAGATCCCAATCCTTGCTAACGGTGGCATAAATCTTGAAAACATCGACTCGGTGTTGGAAGTTGGTGCCGATGGTATTTGTGTTATGAGTGCAGTTAGTCTCTCAGAAAATCCTGAGCGAAGTGCAAGGGTATTGGTAGATAGGATCGCGGCTTATAGGAAAACTTAATTAGAAGATGGAACAATAGATTTCAGTTTAGTTTGTTAGGGGTCTGGTTTCAATCGATTCTGGTGATACTACTCCTGCTGAAAATACAGTCTGCATTGCTTGCGGCACAGATAAATTGGTGTCTAGTACCTGATCTACAGGGATCATAGCAACCCACCCAGAGTTTGGTAGCGGAGCGGTAGGCACATAGACTACTGCTAGCTTTCTTCCGTTTCCCATAACGGTGAAGTTCGTCAGGAACCCGATACTCCATGCTCCAGCTTTTGGATACTCTATCAAAACTACTCGCTTGAACCCAGTTTCCTTAGTTTCTGATGCCGAGAACGATTCGACAAGTTGCCTTGAGGCGGAATATATATGGCCTACCAGTGGAATACTTGTAGTAACTTTTTGCCCCCACGTTGTGACGAGTTTACCAACTCCGAACGTAGCAAACATGCCTGCTAAGTACACTAGGAGAACTGCTACTAAGACACCTATACCTGGAAAATCTATGTCTATTTGGTAACGTTCAAATGACCATTGCACTAATGGGTGCAGAATGTTGTCAATTGAGTTGAATAGCCATTTTGCAAGTATGTAAGTGAGTCCTACCGGTATCAGCAGTAGTGAACCGGCTACTAGAGAAAGTTTAATATGCCGCGTTATGCCACGCTCAGTTCTTCCTATTAGGCTTGAACCTATAGCGTTAAAAAAACGCACAACATAGCTTTTTAGGTTTGGATTTTTCATCGCTTACTGCTTCTTTGTACATAGTCGGCTAGTATAACAGAGTTATAGAGCAGTGGTTTTTAATAATGCTTATTTAGGAGTGCTGGATTCATGGCTGAAATATGGTATATATCAGGTTCAGCTAAACAGAAATTTATTGACGGTAGTTGTGTCCCGTGTTACAGTCCGCGACTGGTATTGAAAAAGGCAGTATAATTCTAGGTACTATAACTCATGGGGAGTGAACATTTTGGCTAATTATTCTGAATTTATACTTGGCTCTGCTTTGGTGGGGCTTATCGCTTTGTTATTTGCTGGTTACCTTATAAGGAAGGTTATGCAGCAAGGTGCCGGCAACGAAGTTGTTGCTGGAATTGGCTTAGCTATACAGGAAGGAGCAATGGCCTTTTTAAAGCGTGAATACAGAGTCATTGCTATTTTCGTAGTAATTATTTCGTTGATTATAACCTTCTTTATTGATTATGACGTCTTGGGGAAAATAGGTTCTAGTAGATCAATCCCGTCGACGGCCATATCATACCTAATAGGTGCTTTCGGATCGGGATTGTGTGGTTTCATTGGAATGAATATTGCTGTTAGAGCGAACACCCGAACTACTGCAGCTGCTGCGCTAGGTTTGAATCAGGGATTACGCGTAGCTTTTAATAGTGGATCGGTAATGGGTATAACCGTAGTAGGGATAGGAATTTTGGGTATCGCACTTCTTTATTGGGTTTTTAGGGATGCGAGCATAGTTGCTGGATTTGGCTTTGGGGCATCATCTATTGCTCTGTTCGCACGTGTAGGCGGGGGTATTTACACAAAGGCCGCTGATGTCGGCGCTGACCTAGTTGGTAAGGTTGAACAAAACATACCAGAAGATGATCCACGTAACCCCGCTACGATTGCTGATAATGTCGGGGATAATGTTGGTGACGTGGCTGGAATGGGAGCCGACCTGTTCGAATCATATGTAGGATCGATCATTGCCGCTATAGCTTTGGGAGCTACAGCTACGGTGTTTGGGGCTGCGAGTAATGATTCCTTTGACAGTGCCAGATTTGTACTTCCATTGATAGTGGCATCTCTTGGAATAATTGCTGCCATATTGGGAACGTTTGTTGTGAGGACTTCTGAAAATGCCAGCATGGGTAAATTGTTGTGGGCACTAAGAACAGGAATTTATTTTGCAGGAGCACTTGTGTTGCTTGGAACACTAGCAACAGTTGTGTTGCTCGAGTTGGACATTCGATTGTTTTGGGTGGTCTTAGTAGGGCTAGTGGTCGGCCAGATTATAGGGTCGGCGACTGAATACTACACAGCATATGAATACGGTCCTACTAAGAAATTATCTGAACAAGCACTGACTGGGCCGGCTACTATTATCATGGGTGGTATAGGCCTTGGTATGTTCAGCACTTTGATTCCTTTGTTAGCTGTGGTAGTCGGAATATGGATTGCGGATTCACTTGCGGGTGTCTATGGAATTTCGCTTGCTGCTGTTGGAATGTTATCTACCCTTGGGATTACTTTGGCTACAGATGCGTATGGCCCGGTGGCGGATAATGCCGGTGGTATAGCGGAGCAAGCAGGGTTATCCCCAGAGGTTAGAGAGCGTACTGATGCGCTTGATGCATTGGGTAATACTACGGCTGCTACTGGTAAGGGTTTTGCGATAGGTTCGGCGGTTCTAACTTCATTAGCATTGATGGTGGCGTATTCCCAGGTGACTAACATTACTGCGCTTGATTTGATCCAGCCGAAAGTTCTTATTGGTTTATTGATAGGTTCCTTGCTGCCATTTGTATTTTCATCTTTAACTATGCAAGCCGTTGGCAGAGCGGCTAACGAAATGATCGAAGAAGTTAGACGTCAATTTAGGGAAATACCAGGCATATTGAAAGGCACTGGAAGACCAGATTACGCTAGAGCGGTTGATATTAGCACCCAAGGAGCGATTAAAGAAATGATCGTCCCTGGTTTAATAGCCATAATTGCGCCTGTAGCTGTAGGGGCTATTATGGGTGCTGAGGCACTTGGAGGTCTATTAATTGGATCGATAGCTACGGGGTTTTTGTTGGCAGTTACCATGGCTAATGCTGGGGGTGCGTGGGATAACGCCAAGAAGTATATTGAACTGGGTAATCATGGAGGGAAAGGCTCTGACCCTCATCACGCCGCAGTGGTGGGCGATACAGTTGGTGACCCATTCAAGGATACCAGTGGGCCCGCTTTAAACATTCTGATCAAGCTTATGGCCATAGTTTCTCTTGTTTTTGGACCATTGTTCGTTTAGGGGATACTTAGATTGGGTCTCCTCTATTCGTGAAGTAGGAATAGTTTGCTTTGTGAGCAGTAGGTCGCTTGTTGGGAAATTACTAGCTAGAAGAATGTTCTCTAATTAGGGAAACTTGCTTCTACCCCAGAATCCGTCAGGTATGCTTAGGAGATGCCTAACATTCGCTCGATCTAGCATCCTGTCACTAGCATTCCTAGCTACAGACAGAACATATTTTTCGTCTATCAGCTTTGTTGATCTATCCTCCATCACAATAGTTCCGTCAATTATGACGGTATGAACATCGTGTCCACTCGCAAAGTTGGTAATGCGAAATAGTGGCATATTGGGTGGATATAAATGAGGCTTTTCCATATCAATCAATATAATATCGGCATTTTTGTTTACCTCTAGGGAACCGATTTTATCCTCAACTCCGAGTGCCTTAGCAGAATCGATGGTGACCATTTCTAGTATTTTCCCATTCGGCATATAACTTGGATCATGAAAGTGCGTCCTTTGATAGTGCATACACTGTGCCATATGTCTGAACATATCGAAGTTGCGATCAGGTGCATTCCCGTCGGATCCTAAAATCACGGTTACGCCAGCATCAATTAATTCTGGAACTGGGCATCTTGCCATTATTGCTGCTACCGCACTTGGATTGTGGACTATCTTTGTGTCTGTTTCTTTACAAATTGATATCTCTTCATCAGTAAGGCCAGTTGAGTGTGAAAGTAGTGCATCGGGACCTAGTATGGCCAATTCCTCGTGAGCAAATTTGATCGTTCCTCTAGAGTGACCGTCTTGGGCGAATATAACCTTATGTTTCCTAGAGAGTTCTCTCATTGTGCTTGCCTGATATTTCAATTCGCCCAGGTCTTGGCTTGTATTTTCCGGATTGTGTACAGGTAGCATGGCCATAAGGTGTATTTTCCCGTCTGATTCACCGTGCCATCTATTTATCAAGTGATCTGATGTTTCTACATAATGATCGAATTCGACAAGTTTTTCGGTCGAATTTTCACTTCCCCAGTTTACGTACTTTCTGGGATAGGGCGGATTACTCGGGCCTACAGCGAGGAACTCTCTAACTCCCATTTCTTTGATGGCGCCACAGTGAATATCTCCATAAAGCGGCTCATCTGATCTAACCACCATGGTCCCGCCACCGAAAAAAGACACGCCGGTGGTGACCCCGAACTTTATGCGTTCCAAGGATGTGAGAAGTGCATCCGCATACCAGAATTGTTCGTCCGTACTTTCTGCGTATATCTTGTCTACTGTTTCTGCCCATGCACCAGCACGGCCAGCTCCTAAGGTTTTGACTAGGCTATGCCCAGCATGCCCATGCCCATCTATAAGACCTGGAAGAACTACTTTCCCCTCCGCTTTGATTAGCTGCTTGTCCTTATGCCTGGATTCAATTTCTGTGCGAGGACCTACTTCCTCTATTAATGCACCTTTCACAGCGACTGCGCCATCTTCAATAACCCGTCGCTGTGGATCCATAGTTACTACATACCCGCCAGAAATGAATAGATCTGACATTGATACCTCCCCTACTCAATAGGTCCGTATAGGACTTGTCGTCTGTTCTCGGTGAATGGCCTGACTTCTTTGGGCCAACGTCCGATCTCTACTGCCCTAGCCCACTCATCGCTCATTAAAACACTTGGGTTGTCTATTTCATAAATGGCTGCGTAGCTCGGCTCATCTTTATATTCGTATACTTGTAATTGGCCATTGATGGCAATTTCGACTTTTGGGCGCCTCTTGAATCTCACAGCGGATAGTATTCCAGGTACTTTTAGTAATTCCGGAACGTGTTCCTCATCGTAGACCTTATTGAAAACGTCTTCTTTATCTGGCGCTACATCCATCCTTGTTAATAGTAGATACTTTGTGTCTATCGGCATTATTACCTCCGTTGTCAAAATGTGTTTGAGTATGTACGAACAGATATAGGGATCTAATAATTATGAAAACTCATTTCGTTAGTGTTTTATTGGTACCTATACGCAGTTAGAAAAATGGGTTCTGTTTTATTTCCGTTTCTATTGTCGACTTGGGTCCGTGCCCAGGCATTATTACCGTTTCCGCAGGAAGCGTAAAAAGTTTTGAGCGGATACTGTCAATGATCTGTTCTCTATCACCGCCATCCATATCGTATCGACCGATAGAATTTTTGAACAGTGTGTCACCAGTGAAGAGGAACCCTTTTATGTAAAAACATACGGACCCAGGAGTGTGCCCAGGTGTTTCCAAAACCTCTACGCTAAGATCACCCACTTCTATAGTTGCGGTACTAATAATTGAGAAATCCGGGCTAGGAGGTCGCTCATAGTCGGGCAATATGCTTGGTGCCCATAATGTGCTGGTTTCTATTACCCTTCTATCTTTATAGTTTATGCCGTATTTCGCACCTGTGAAACCTTTGATAGCCTTAACAGCACCATTGTGATCGCCGTGACCGTGAGTGTTTATGATATAGATTACTTTGAGGTTAAGTTCGTTTACTTTGGCAATAATTTTGGTTGCTTCTGCGCCCGGGTCGATTATGATGCATTCTCCTGAGATCTTCGAGCCCAAAATGTAAGTATTTGTTGCCAGTGGTCCTACTATCACCGTACTCAATATAAATGGAATATCAAGGGACTTCATATCACTTTTCAATTGGAAAGCCATCGACATTGCCCCACTCAGCAAAAGATGCGTCATAGTTCTTCACGTTGTTGTACCCCATCAGGGTTAACGTGAACATGGCGTGGGCTGCCCGGACACCTGCCTGACAATAGGTGATGATTGGTCTGCCTCTATTTATCTCATTTTTTAGAAGTGCGTCGTAGACCTCATCACTATCCTTGAATTTACCCGACTCTTTGTCCATCAGATCACTCCACTCTAGGTTAATTGCTCCAGGTACATGTCCTTCGTATTTGTTGCCTCTGCTGTTACCTCCATTGAATTCCTCGGACGATCTAACGTCCCAGATTATTGTTTCTGGCGTCAATTGTGCTTCCAGCAACTGTTCTGATGAAACCATCAAATTGTGATTAATTACTGGTTGGAAAGGTTCGCTAGTAGCATCATTTGATTTGGTGTTTGCAAAGGATTTGCTTCTACTTGGTGTGTCTGTGATCGGTAGCCCATTTTTTAACCATGAAGTCCAGCCTCCGTTTAAGATTGAGACATTATCGTGTCCAAAATATCTCAGGACCCACCACAGTCGGGCGGCATACACTGAAAATCTACCGCTGTATGCGACTACTTTTGTGTCCTTGCGCACTCCGATCGTGTTGAAAAAAGATTTAGCAAGTGGCTCATCCATCACATGAACATTGCCTGCACTTTTCAGATGATTGTCATCGCCCAAACTAACCGAGCCAGGAATGTGAGCCCTGTTATAAGCATCAGGAAGGTCGCAATCTATTATTAGCAGATGTTCGTCATCCAAATGTTCACTAAGCCAGTCTGGTTCAATAAGGAGATCAGGCCGCATGTAAGGTCGAGAGGTCAAAGGATTCCCCCATAATCAGAATGCGAACCATCCTATTAATCGATATGTTGTATGTCAATTAACATTGTTTAATGCCTGAGCGAAGCGGGTTGTTGTGGTGCTTCATAAATCATAGAAGAGATGGTTGTGTACCCTGATTTAGTAGTTTCATTTATAAAGGCTAGCGCACTTTACGTATTTCTAAATACCCAGTAGCCTATTAATGGTCGGAGCATGAGGTCGGAGCAGAATATTACTTAAATGTATGGACCAAACGCGGAGTTTTTCAATTGATGAATGAGTTAAGTACCATAGTTTCTCTCGCTAAGCGTAGAGGTTTTATTTTCCAATCGAGCGAAATTTATGGAGGTCTTGCATCGACTTATGATTATGGTCCCCTTGGAGTCGAAATGCGTCGTAACATTAAAGATTCCTGGTGGAAAACCTTTGTTCACGAACGTGAAGATATAGTTGGTCTTGACAGTGCAATCCTTATGGCACCGCAGGTTTGGGACGCATCTGGGCATACTTCAGCAGGGTTTGCTGATCCTTTGGTCGATTGCAGATCGTGTAGGCAGCGTTTTAGAGCGGATCAGTTTTGGTGTGTTTCCGTTCTTGCTGTGGAAGGTGAGAATGAAACGGTTAGTTTAATTGCTGCTTCTGCTCAGGAAGCATTGAATTTGTTCTATACAATTTACAAGAACAAAGGCAACTCATTTGAAATAGATTCTGAGCCAGTACCGTTTAGTGATATTGAGGATGAAACGGTAATCCCCTGCCCTGCTTGCAACGCTACAGCGTCTCTTACGAAGCCTCGTATGTTTAACCTTATGCTGAAGACTTTTCTTGGGCCTCTTGAGGACGAGGCTTCACAAACATATTTAAGGCCGGAAACCGCGCAGGGAATCTTTGTGAATTTTCAAAACGTATTGAACTCAACTCGCCGTAAATTGCCTTTTGGCATTGCTCAAATTGGCAAGGCGTTCAGAAATGAGATCACGGTAGGTAATTTTATTTTTAGAACGAGAGAATTTGAACAGATGGAGATAGAGTATTTTGTAAAACCTGGATCAGATGAAGAATGGCAAGAGAAGTGGACGCAGGATTGTTTAAGTTGGTTTCTTAGCCTTGGAATTGCTAAAGGCAATCTGCAAATTCGTGAACATGACAAGAGCGAATTGGCTCATTATGCTAAGGGTACCTATGACATAGAGTATAAATTCCCATGGGGCTGGGGAGAGATTCAAGGGATATCTAACAGGACTGATTACGACCTGAAGTCTCATTCGGCTGCGAGTGGGAATAATCTATCGTATTTTGATGAGGAGACACAAAAACAAATAACTCCTTTTGTGATTGAGCCTTCTTCGGGAATAGACAGGACTTTGTTAGCACTTTTGTTTGATGCTTATTGTGAAGAAGAAAGTGTTTCGGTTGATGGCAAGAAGGACAAAAGGGTTGTACTTAAGCTGAACCCGGTGATAGCGCCGGTTAAAGTGGCCGTATTGCCGTTGTCAAGAAATGAAAAGCTTTTACCGAAGTCTAGGGAAGTGTTGGCGCTACTACAGAAAAAATTTGTAGTCCAGTATGACGACGCCCAAAGCATAGGTAGAAGATATAGGCGCCAAGACGAGATTGGTACTCCATTGTGCGTGACCATAGACTTCCAGACAGTTGAAGAAGATGACGCCGTGACTATAAGAGAAAGAGATACCATGAATCAGTCCAGAGTTCCCACTAGTGATTTGATTAATGAAATTTCGAGTAGATTGTTCTTGCAGTGACTGTGTTAATACTGCTGGTATTAGTATCGAATATGCTGTATTTGCCGAAGTTTTCGTGTAGAATTAGCCGCAGAATGACCTTTAGAGTTAGATCAGTTAACCCTTCATTTGCCGATCTCTACTACTATTCGAGTGTACTGACATGACTAATTTACAGCACGATTTGGTAATTATTGGCGGTGGATTGGCTGGTCTCAGGGCTGCCGTGGAAGCAGCTAGGACCGCAGAAAAATCTGGTAAAAGTCTAGATATAGCGATAGTTTCGAAAGTCTACCCGGTTCGGAGCCACAGTGTGTCCGCCGAAGGGGGAGCTGCTGCGGTTTTGAGAGACTACGATAGTCTTGATTTGCATGCGATGGATACTATAAGAGGCGCTGATTTTCTTGCTGATCAAGATGCAGTGGAGATTTTGGTCAATAGTGCTGCTGACGAGATTATTCAGATGGAGCACTGGGGTTGCCCTTGGAACAGAGATGAAGATGGACATGTGTCTGTGCGTGCATTCGGAGGTATGAGTGTTAAGAGAACGGTCTTCGCATCAGACAAGACAGGCTTTCATATGCTTCATACCCTGTTTCAGACATCACTTAAGTACACGACGATAACTCGTTATGACGAGTGGTTTGTAACCTCTATAATTTCTGATGATAAAGAAGTACATGGAATTGTGGCATTGGATATAAGTACTGGCTCATTTCATGCGATAAAGGCCAAAGCTGTAATGCTTGCAGCCGGTGGCGGTGGGCGAGTTTTTGCGTTTACCACCAACGGCTCAATATGCACAGGGGACGGGATGGCTCTGGCCTATCGGGCTGGTGCCCCACTCAAAGATATGGAATTCGTCCAATTTCACCCTACGGGTCTACCAAATACAGGAATCCTTATTACAGAGGCTGCCAGAGGTGAAGGTGGTTATCTGATTAATGCTAAAGGTGAGAGATTTCTGGAGAAGTACATCCCGAATCGCATGGAAATGGGTCCTCGCGACATTATTTCAAGGGCGATAATAACTGAATTGGAGCAGGGGCTAGGCTATGGAGAAAGTAAAGATGGGTTCGTACATCTGGACTTACGCCACTTAGGAGAGAAACACCTGAAATCTAGGTTGCCTTTCATTCTAGAGCTGACCAGAACTTATATGGGCATAGACCCTGTTATTGAGCCCATTCCTGTGCGACCTGTTTTACATTATATGATGGGTGGGGTTCATACTGATAATGATGGGCAAACACCATTGAAAGGTTTGTATTCTGCTGGCGAAAACGCTTGTGTGACTATAAATGGGGCAAACCGACTAGGATCTAACTCCCTAACTGAATGTTTGGTTTTTGGGGCTAGGGCTGGCAGTGCTGCAGCTAGGTACATTTTTGAAACTGAAGGTAGCGATAAAGATCTTTCAAAGTTTTCCAAGATGGATGAAACACAAATAAGAAAACGGTTTCTTACCGAACGGAAACAAAGTGAAAAGGTATCTGTAATACGTAAAGAGTTACAGTCGACTATGGAAGAAGGAGCAGGAGTTTTCAGGACCGCAGAAGGTTTAAATGGCAGCATGGAAAAATTGGCTGAATTACGTGAGAGGGCCCAGAGACTCCAAATACAAGATTCTACGAGTACGTATAATCTAGAACTGGTCGGCGCACTTGAGTTAGATTTCATGTTGGATGTTGCAGATACGATAGTCCAATCTGCGTATGCTCGGCAGGAATCTAGAGGAGCTCACGTCAGAAGGGATTTCCCAGAGAGAGATGATGAAAAATGGCTAATTCATCAGCAAGCCACCGCCACGCGTAAGGGCCCAAGAATAAAGAGTAGTCCGGTGACTATAACAAAGTGGCAACCGGAAGAACGTAAGTATTAGGGAGCACAGGAGTTTAAGTATGCTTGAGCGTCGCATTAAGGTTAATGTTGAGAGGCAAAACGACATACAGGCGGGTATTTACACGCAGTCATATGAGGTTCCGATTTTGGATGGAATGATGGTTCTGGATGCTCTGAACTATATAAGGGATGAGATAGATTCTACGTTGGCTTTTAGATGGTCATGCCGTATGGGCATATGTGGCAGTTGTGGTATGACAGTGGATGAACAGCCCAGGCTTACATGTCAGGATAATCTTGAGGGATACTCAGATGAAATTACTGTTGCCCCTTTAAATAACTTTCCAGTTATACGGGATCTCGTGGTAGACATTGATGACTTCATGCAAAAAAAACTACCTTCGGTATCACCTTGGCTGATTAGGAAAGAAGAAGCGCCTTTGGATCAAGGGGAATACTTGCAAAGTCCGGCAGAGATTGCCAAATATGCTGATAATGCTGCGTGTATTAATTGCATGCTTTGTTATTCTGCGTGCCCTGTATATGACATGGAGCCTAACTTTGTTGGCCCAGCAGCAATGGCATTGGCTCAAAGGTATAATATGGACTCTAGAGATCAGGGGAGCACTGAGAGATACTCTGTCTTGTCTGGTCCTGACGCGCTCTGGGATTGTACTTTTGTAGGTGAATGTTCTGTTGCGTGTCCCAAGGGTGTTAATCCTGCCGAAGCTATTCAAAGGGCTAAGGTAGAGGCTGCTCAGAGGTGGGCTAAGTCGATAATAATGCCGTGGAGTGGCAGATGACGTTTCAGCGGCCAGGGAGAGCGATTTCTAAGCGTCCGAGGCCTAAGTCATGGTGGTTGCTCAATAAGAGATATACCATTTATATGCTTCGTGAGTTGACCGCAATCCCTCTTTTGGGATTTGCTCTGCTTTGCCTTTACCAATTAATAAAGTTGAGTTCTGGGCAAAGCTCTTACGATGCCATTCTTAATAGTATGAGCTCGCCGATATGGATCGCAATTAATGGCTTTATGTTAGTAGCGAGTATATTGCATTCAATAACCTGGATACTGCTAATGCCAAAGGGGCTCCCGGAGTTTATAGCAGGCATTAAGGTTCCTCCAGCGCCTGTTTTGGTCGGAGGATTTGTGGCATGGATTACAGTATCGGCAATTATAGTGATCGTATGTATTCGGTTATAAGAGGCTTACGTAAATGCATAAGTTAGAACCTATGTGGTGGGGTTTGTTTAGTGTAGGTGGGACCATAGCGGCATTCTTGCTTCCAGCGATAATTTTGGTAGTTGGGATATTGGGACCAATGGAAATCGCTTCGGGATCCACGTCCTACGTACGATTATATGGCATATTGGATGGGCTGATTTACAAAATTGGTTTCTTGGTGATATTTTTTACGGTCACGATGCATTGTGCTCATCGCATAGGAGCATTGGTTCCCGATTTGAAAATACCTGTTTCAAAAAAGGTCGCCTCTGCGATTGGTCACTTAGGCGCACTGATAATGTCTGCTTTCGTGTTAGTACTTTTGCTGGGCTTATAGGCTATTGAAACTATCGCCTTGGATTTACTAGACCGTGACATGAAGTTAATACATTTCTCGGACCTACATATAGGAGTTGAGAATTACGGACGCATTGATCCCGAAACGGGAATGTCTACTAGGTTATTGGATTTCCTCCACGCGTATGATCAACTCGTAGACTACGCTATATCTAACAAAGTTGATGCTGTGCTGTTTGCTGGTGATGCGTATAAAAGCAGAGACCCTTCCCAAACTCACCAGAGGGAGTTCGCTAGTCGAGTAGCGCGTCTAGCTTCTGAGGGCATCCCTGTTTTGCTGGTTACTGGCAACCATGATATGCCATCCGTTGCTTCGAAGGCATCTGCTTTAGAGATATTCCCTACCCTAGTGGTTGAAAATGTCGTTGTTTCGGATCAGGTTGAAACAACGACTATTCATACTCGGGATGGGGCGCTACAAGTGGTTTCATTGCCCTGGGTAAGGCGTAGCAACTTTTTATCAAAGGAAGAAACTAGAGAGCTTAATCTAGATGAGATTTCTGAAGCTATAACTAAGAGACTTACGAGTATAGTAAATTCAGAATTAGATAACCTTGATCCTTCAGTTCCAGCTGTGTTGGTTGGGCATGTTACGGTAATGGGTGCCAAAGTAGGCACAGAACGTTCTATGATGTTGGGAAGGGATCACACTTTGCTCCCATCTGCTTTGAAACACCCTAATCTGGATTATGTTGCACTGGGTCACATACATAAGCATCAAGTTATAGGTCATGATCCAATGGTAGTTTATTCTGGCAGTATGCAGCGAGTTGATTTTTCTGAGGAGACTGAGGCCAAAGGATTTTGTGTTGTTGATTTGAGCTTACAGAGAAAGGACGGTAGCCGGTTGGTAAATTTTGAATTTCAGTCGGTTGAAGCTAGGCCATTTCTTACAATAGACGTTGAGGTTAAGACTACAGATGAGGATCCAAACGTTCCGATTTTAGCTGCAATATCTAGTAAGTATGTATCCGGATCTACAGTGCGCCTTCGCATTAAGGTGCCGGAAGATATTGAAGGAAGCATTAAAGAGTCCGTGCTACGAGAAGCTTTAAGAGAAGCTCACTACGTTGCTGGCATTAGCAAGGAGGTTATAAGGCCTCAACGAACAAGGTTAGCTCCTGAAGTCAGTAAAGGGTTGTCTAGTAGAGACGCGCTCAAATTGTATTTGGACACCCGTGATTTTAGTAAGAGCCGGATTGATATATTGCTCACCGAAGCCGACAATTTGATAAATGAAGAATTAGAAGGTCCTGGGTGAAAAGGATTTGGTTTCCCAAAGTGATTAAGTGACTTTTCGTGGGCTAGTTGCGGTTGATGAGCTTTGTTGTGGTTAAAGCCAACTTGTAAGTAAACGGGATAGTTAGTGGAGGTCAGTAAGTACTAGTGTTGTCAGCGTATAAAATTGGAATAACTTTCATTTTGTCCGCAATAGTTGGGGCATCTATTGCCATAATCCTGCTGTTTTCTCAGAATGGGTTTCAATTAGGTGCTCCTGGTCGCGATGTTGCGCCGAATTTCAGCATTCCTGTGTATGGTGACGACTTCGCTGATTTTACTCTTTCGGAACATATTGGAGTTCCTGTATTAATCAATTTCTGGGGTTCATGGTGTGCCCCTTGTAGGGCTGAATTTGGTGTAATACAGGCTGTTTCCGAAGATTACAAATCCAAAGGCTTGATTGTGTTTGGAGTGAATGTGAATGACAGTGAAGAAAATGCAACACAGTTTCTTAGAGAGAAGAACATTACTTTCCCTACAGGTCCAGATTATGAGGGAAGGGTAACTGCTGAGTACGAGGTAACTGCTATGCCTACCACTTACTTTATAGGCAGGGATGGTACTATTTTTCGAAAGTGGACTGGGCAGATTTCGGACGATAAACTTAGGGCAATTGTTCAGGAATTGATGGTACCTTGAGTGAATTTAGATAAGTAGAGAGATGCACAAAAATGGAAATCCAGCAAATCTTCCTAGTCACGATGAGGTGGTTGCATATATTGGCGACTGCGGCATGGATAGGTGGTTGCATATTTTTTTTCGCAGTACTCCGTCCTGCTTTGAGAGGATCATCTGAGGAATCGCTGCTTAATCGTTTAGCTGGGAATGAATTTCGTCAGCTAGTTGATATGGCTATTTGGGTTTTATTAGTCACTGGAACTATATTATCTATTGATAGATTAACTTCTGGTCACTCAACATCAACTTATGGGATTGTATTTCTGTTCAAACTTTCTTTCGCTATTTGGATGTTTTATTTGGTCTGGTTTCGCAATAGATCAGGCAATAGAAAAGTTATTGATACTTCAAATATGAAGAAAGGTATTATTTCTAAATTGGCTGCGATGTTAAGCGCAACTAATTTGATTATGGCATTGGGCATTTTAGTTTTGCTTCTATCGGAATTTTTGGGGTATATATTTGAGGCGAGTATCATGAGGTGAGATGAAAGTGGATTGTCAAATAACTGATAGCAATCGATTTTATTAAATTTTATTAAGATGTGCTGCTGTTAATCAATGTGCGTATGCTATAGGGAGACATAATGAAGAAAAGGCTACTGAATATTTTGGCTTGCCCAGTCTGTAAAGGCTCGTTAGGTTTGAACGTTGATGAGGAGACGACAGACGAAGTTATTTCTGGAGCTCTTATTTGTAGTCATTGTAAAGCAATCTATCCTATACAAAACTCAATACCAAATCTTTTGCCGCCCGGACCACCCCCTTAGATCTAGGATCTATTCTGAGTTTTCATTTAGCGGTCCAGCAAGCTACATCCTCAGTCGTTTCCAGTTGGTCTATCATTTCTGTTACAGACACCTCAAGCACTGGATGAGTCCAATCTGGAGCAATTTCTTTCAACGGTATTAGAACAAAAGCTCGCATATGTAACATAGCGTGCGGTATTTCAAGCGAATCGTCTTTCATCACTAAATTTTCGTAAGCTAGTATGTCGATGTCCAGCTTTCTAGGGCCGTATCTGACCCCGACCTTTCTCCCTGCGCTTTTTTCTATGGACTTGCAAGAATCCAATAGATTCTTTGGGGGTAGATCAGTGATGCACCTGAGTACCATGTTTAAGAATGCTGGTTGATCTTGATAACCCCATGGGGCAGTTTCATAAATCTTCGAGGATTTCTCGATCCTCACAATTTTTTCAAGTTGGGACAGGGCGGACCTGATATTTGATTCCCGATCACCGATATTGCTTCCAATACCTAAGTATATTTCAAATGTTTCATCCATTTGATTCAGCGCATTGATAGCGAATTATTGCATCTGTCATCTTTGAAACTAGGCTCATAGATTTAACATTATGAACCCTAATTATGTCGGCCCCATTTGCTATTGAGATAGCTACGGTAGCAGCGGTCCCCTCGCTTCTTTTATCTATAGGCAGGTCAAGTATAGACCCGATAGTAGATTTATTTGAGGTTCCTATTAAGATTGGAAAGCCAATAGCCTTTAACTCATTTAACCGGCGCAATAGTAGTATATTTTGTTTGGGTAACTTCCCAAATCCGAACCCGGGGTCCAGAATGATATTTTCTTCAGCGACTCCAGCTTGTATAGCTACTTTAACGCTATTTACAAGGCTTGTTTTAATGTCAGATATAAGGTCTAGGTATTCAGTGTCCTCTTGGTTATGCATCAGCACTAATTGAGCGTCAAATTCAGCAGCAACTGCCGCGAGCTTTGGGTCAGCTTTAAGTCCCCATATATCATTGATGATTGTGGCGCCTGCCTCCAATGCTTTTTGTGCAACTTCTGGATTGTAAGTATCGATGCTGATTGGAACTGAAACTAAAGAACTCAGCTTTTTGATCACGGGTATCACACGCTTCAATTCTTCGTCAATATCTACGTCTTCAAGATTACTTTGCGATTTGTTGTTCCGTATTTGATTTTCTACGTGCTTTGCCAAGGGAGGACGACTTGACTTGCCACCAATGTCTAGTATGTCTGCCCCATCTTCTACAAGATTATTAGCGTGGGAGATAGCTTTATTGACGTCATCAAACCCGTCGCCTGAAAATGACTCTGGCGACATATTGATGACGCCCATTATGTAAGTCTTGTTTCCCCAATTGAACGTCTGGCGAACCATGTCTCTTTCCTCGATCGAAATCTCAGCTAATTCTTGCTATAGGACTTTCTATCTTGCTAGTCTGATCTCCAAGTATTTCGACTATAGGAGTTGCCTTTCGAAGAGACAATATACCTAATCCAAATATGAATGCTACTATTATGAAAGCAAAACTGTAACTTCCTGTCGAGTCAAACGTAGCTCCAACCATGATTGGCCCAAGCAAGGCAGATGCAGCAGTAGCCATATTGATTAACCCAAAAATGGTTCCGAAATTCTTTAACCCAAAGGTCTGCTGGGCCAGTATAGCCATTATAACCCCGGTTCCGCCCAGGGCCATTCCATAAATAGGTGTAGCTATCCATACAAAATAGGAAGTGGGGACAGATATAATTATAGCCAACCCTATGCTCTGAGATAAAAGAGCTATCATTAAAACGTAACGAGATGCTATCCGTTCAGTAAGAATCCCGTACACGATTTTCCCTAACATACCAAAACCAGCTACGAAGCCAAGGAAAACACTGGCACTTTCTACTGTCATACCTTCATTTTGGAGATGTGGAATGATTTGGGTTAAAACAGATTGATAAGTAAAGCTGGCAGCAATAACTCCTAAAACTACAAAATAGAATGAATTGCTGTGTAAAGCTTCTCTTACTGTCGCACCATTTTGAATAGTTCTATTCGTGTTTTTAGTAGTGGAATTACTTGAAAGTGGATCATCCTTTATAAAGAGCATAGCTCCTAGAGCCGTAGCCAAGCATAAGAGGCCGAAAGTTGTATATGTATGTTGCCAATCGTGACTGGATACTAAGACACTTGCAAAAAATGGCATAGTTACTCCACCGAAATTTGCACCCATCATAGAAATCCCCAGCATCCTACCGGTGCGCTTTGGGAACCAACTACCTATCAGTTTGCCTGCAGGGAGCATTGCGGAACCGGGCATGCCTATAAATTGAACAATACTTACCGCATACCAGTGCCAAATGTCAGTCATGAAGGGTCGCAATAAATAGCTAATGGAGAAGAGTAATAGAGATGCCCCCATTACAGGTTTGGTACCGATTTTGTCCATTAGTTTGCCAACTAGTGGGGCAATAAGGCTGCCTATGGCAAAAAATGACAGTGATGCATTAATTTGGGTTCGGGACCATCCGTAGTGTGATTCCAGTGGTTCTACGAAAACACCAAATGCATATTGCCCAGTTCCGATAGCCACGCCCATTGATGCGAATATTACTGCGACAATAGCCCATCCATACCTCGACTCATAGTTTTTTGGGGTCTCGCTTGAATTATATGAATCTAATATCCTCTTTTTTTCCACGTTATTACAGTACGGGTTGCAGACGGGTTGTACAAGCTTTACGATAAGGCTAGGTTTCTTTTGGAGGGAGCATCATGGTTAATAATTATCTCCATACGTTGAGTACTTCGTCGGGTGACTTGTCATACTACAGCTTGGAGAGGTTGCAGGAAAAACAGGGTATTTCCCTTGAAAAGATGCCTGTGTCAATTAGAATAATACTGGAAAATATCTTGCGAAATGTGGACGGTAAAGTCATAACGCAAGACGATGTTGATACGGTTTCAAAATGGAGGCCCGATTCCATTCCCGAAAAAGAGGTCCCATTTATGCCCGCTCGTGTACTGCTGCAAGACTTCACAGGTGTACCCGTTTTTGTAGATTTGGCAAGCATGCGATCTGCCGTAAAGCGTATGGGTGGTGATCCGAGCCGTATAAACCCACTGGTGCCTGTTGATTTGGTGATCGATCACTCGGTTCAAGTTGATTTCTTTGGAAATGCCCAGGCGATGACTTTGAATCTTCAACGTGAATTTGAGAGTAACCAGGAAAGATATGCGTTACTAAGGTGGGCTCAACAGGCGTTTGAAAACACTCGAGTTTTGCCTCCTGGAGTGGGAATAGTACATCAGGTGAACTTGGAGTACCTCGCGGATGTTGTTTCTACCAAGGAACTACCTGACGGGGTTGTTGCATTCCCTGATACGTTGGTGGGGACTGATTCACACACCACTATGGTGAATGGTTTGGGAGTACTTGGCTGGGGAGTAGGCGGGATAGAGGCAGAGGCCGTGATGGTAGGACAACCTTACTATATGCTTCTTCCTGAAGTAATTGGTTTTGAATTGAGTGGTGAACTAAGTGAGGGCGTGACTGCAACGGATTTGGTTTTAACTGTTACTGAAATGCTGAGAAAGAAAGGTGTGGTTGCTAAGATCGTTGAATTTTACGGGAAAGGATTGTCAAGCCTCTCTTTGCCGGATAGGGCGACTATTTCTAATATGGCTCCTGAGTACGGTGCGACGGCTGCGATATTCCCCGTGGACGATGAGACAATTGCGTATCTTGTTGGTACAGGGCGTGATCCCGACAAAGTGGAGCTGGTCAAAAGTTATTATAAAGCACAAGGTATGTTTAGAACTGATGATACTCCGTCCCCTGAATTTACAGACTTTCTAGCCCTTGATTTAGCGGCGGTGGAGTCTAGTTTGGCGGGTCCAAAAAGACCTCAAGACAGAGTAGCTTTAGGTGACATGAAGAAATCGTTTCAACTAAGCCTTGAGGAAGTTTACGATAAACCCAAACCAAAAGCCGAAACAACCTCTAATGGTAAGGATGGTGTTGGAGGATACGACGTTGAGTTAGATGATGGTGAACAAGTAAAACTTGAGGATGGGGTTGTTGTAATTTCTGCAATAACTAGTTGCACTAATACCTCCAACCCTTCGGTAATGGTTGGTGCTGGATTGTTAGCCAAGAAGGCTACTGATCTCGGGTTAGATAGTCGACCTTGGGTAAAAACAAGCATGGCTCCTGGTTCCAAGGTAGTCACCGAGTACCTTAATAGTGCCGGGTTAACAGGATATTTGGAAAAGCTGGGATTCTATACAGTTGGATATGGATGTACTACTTGTATAGGCAATAGCGGTCCGTTACCCGAGCCAGTTGCTGAGGCTATCGTCGAGCACGATATAGTTTCAGCGGCTGTTCTTAGTGGCAATAGAAATTTTGAAGCTAGGGTTCATCCACAGGTTAAGGCGAATTACTTGGCATCACCTATGTTGGTATTGGCCTACGCAATTGCGGGCACGGTTGATATAGATCTCAGTACAGAGCCTATAGGACAGACTCCTGGCGGTGAGGACGTTTATCTCAAAGATATATGGCCTTCACAAGATGAGATCAGGACAACCATCAACGACTGTTTGAATCCTGAAATGTACCGGGATCAATATAGTGAAGCGATGAAGGGCGAAGATCAGTGGGTTAATCTGCCTGTTCCTGAAGGAGAATTATATCAGTGGGATGAAGCGTCTACTTATATTCAGGAACTCCCGATATTCCATGAATTGCCTGTTGACCCTGATCCGTTGGAAGATATAAGTGGCGCTAAGGTATTAGCGGTTTTGGGTGATTCGATCACCACAGATCACATATCGCCAGCAGGGTCAATTGCATTACAAAGCCCGGCTGGCCGATTCCTGACTGATAATAACGTAACTCAGAGAGACTTTAATACTTATGGAGCTCGTAGAGGAAATCATGAAGTCCTGATGAGGGGCACCTTCGCAAATGTAAGGTTGCGCAATTTGATGGTGCCGGATACCGAAGGTGGTGTGACAGTGCATTTACCTGATATGGAGCAGATGAGTATTTTTGATGCGTCTGCTAAATATATTGATGAAGGAGTTTCACTAGTTATATTCGCTGGTAAAGAGTATGGATCAGGTAGCTCCAGAGATTGGGCAGCCAAAGGGCCATTCCTAATGGGTGTTAAGGCGGTAATTGCTGAGAGCTATGAACGGATACATCGTAGTAACTTGATAGGTATGGGTGTTCTCCCTCTTCAATTCCTTGACGGCGAAAACCGAGACTCAATAGGACTTGATGGATTTGAGACGTATAAAATTTCTGGTATAGCCGAGGGCTTGTTGCCAGGGAAGATTATTGACGTAGCAGCTACGAATCAAGACGGTGGTGAAACTCACTTCCAGGTTAAAGTCAGGATTGACACACCGATTGAGGTCGAATACTTGGAGCATGGAGGCGTATTGCAGTACGTTCTCAGGCAGATTCTAAAGAGTAGCTAAACTGGTTTCAAAGTTTTGGTATTTCTGTTGTGAGGTATAATATAAATAAGGTGAGGGAAGTTTATATTTCTTAATCTATTATGTTCTCTGAAACTACAATGATTTCTATACTAGCTGCGGTTGGTGCCTCCTACCTGATAGGAGCTATTCCTCTTGCAGCTGTAGTTAGCAGGATGCGTGGGGTTGATATATTTGCGATCGGCACTGGTCTCCCGGGCGCTGCCAACGTTTTGCGTAACGTTGGCTATATGGAGGGTGGATTAGTATTTTGGGGAGACGTGTTGAAAGGTTGGGTATCTATAATTGTCGCCTATCGAATTGGGGTCAGTGACGGTTTCATACTCATTCCTGCATTTGCTACTTTGTTTGGGCACTGGAGATCGATATTTACTAGGTTTAAAGGTGGTGATGGTCTCTCCCCATTAGTTGGCATGACTATAGCGATTTTGCCAGTTTATGGTCTTATAGCAACTTTTACAGGGTTAACTGTGGCGGCTATAGCGAGTAAGGCTGGTCGTCACGCATCAATTTGGGGTGGTATAGCTGCTTACGGATTCATTTTGATAAGAGCCCCATTCATGGAATTTTCTAACATCCTCCCAGTCGGAGTAGTAGTGCTAGCTTTATTGGTGTTTGCTCATGGATTTAAGGGGCATCGCAAGCGTAGGATTGAGGCGAATGCAAGCAAGTATCGATCCTGATGGGTGGTCGGGGTGCCCGGACTTGAACCGGGGGCCTCTGCGTCCCAAACGCAGCGCTCTGCCAAACTGAGCTACACCCCGCTAGTGAATATCCTAGAGTTTACTTAGTATTTGGTCAATGATCAGGCACATTAAATGCCTTAAAACTTCGAGATATTGAGGAGGAACAGTGAAAAGATGAAATTGCTCAAGAGGTTAGAATTAATCCAATCACTTCCAGATACTTCAACTCGACTTACTTTGAAAGGCTTAGAATCTAAAATCGAGATAATCCGGGATAAGTTTGGCATTCCTCACATAAAGGCGTTGAGTAATTGGGACTCATTTTTTGGCCAAGGGTTTGCTACTGCTCAAGACCGCATGTGGCACATGGATTTGGATCGGCACAGAGCAT
>CAZBMS010000013.1:0-20329 GCA_964493125.1 uncultured Dehalococcoidia bacterium
TTTATGAGTCTCGTTGCAGGCGAAATGCAGCGTGGAGGATTGCCTCACTCAATCTACGGACAATTAGAATTCCAATTGTCTGGTTTCGCTATTAATACTCTTAGGCAGGGAGTCGAGAGTATGCTTGTTCCCAGGCTTAAAGCACTTGAACGGGCATATCGAAGTATGTTCCATCTTATTTGCGACCAGTATATTACAGGCGCATTTAAATCCATGGAATTATCAGGGCAAGATCAGAATAGAATGTATTTCAGAGAAGAAATTACTCCAGATATGATTAAAGACTCTGGTGATGTGGAAGTTACACTCATCGGTCAACTGCCACAAGACGAAATGACTAAGATGAGTATGGCTCAGATAGCAAGAGAAGGCGAGACTCCATTGCTTTCTGATACATTTATTAGAGATAATATCTTGGGACTGCAATCTGCTGACGCAATGGAAGACTCCATTAAGATGCAAGTTGCAGAAACCACGCTTCCTGAAGCGCAGCTTTGGACTTTACTTCAAACTGCACTTAGACAGGGCAGGGAGGATTTGGTTGAGTTTTACCAAGGAGAATTGATGCGGTTGCTTACGACTAAAATAGCAGAGCAGGCACAAATGCAGGCACAAATGCAGGCAGCGCAAGCTCCTCCGCAACCACAGGCTCCTCCTCCAGGGCCGCCACCTGGGATGATGCCTCCAGGTATGATGCCTCCTGGGATGATGGGGCCTGGGATGAATGGCGCAGGCCCAGGATTGCCTCCGCAGGTAATGCCTAACGCTGGATTAGGGGTTCCTCCTCCAGCACCAGTCGCTCCGCCAGGCCCTTCAGTTCCGCCAGGAACTCCAAGGCCAGGCGCACAAGGAATAGAATCCAGGTTAGCCAATCTGGGTATGATTAGACCAGCAGGAGGTTAGATATGGCACATATACCAGGACATCCGCCGCAAATACAATTTACGGATGAACAATTACGACAATTCGCTGCCGCGCAAGCTCAAGCGGAAGCAGATGAGATAGAAAGGCAGCGTAATCTAGGGTTTTATATAGATAAAGACGGGCGGCGAATTCGTGGGGTTGACCCTCAGCTATTAGCAGGAAGAGAAACTCCTCCGCTGTTTACTAATATTCCCAATGTAACGGCAAGGGGGACTCTAGATGTTCCTCCAAGCCTCCCTGCTCCTCCTGGTTTTGGGACATATAATCCGATGGTGGATTATAATGTGATCTTAGGCGAAGAGGAATCCTTCCCTGTGTTTACTACTCCTCAATCAGCCGGACAGGATGTGCCAGGAATGGCTCCTTCTCCTACTGCTCCTCCTTCTGTAGAGGATATTCCGAAACAATTTTTGGCGGCAGGGGCATACGACCCTCTAGCTGAATTCGATTCGGATTTGCTCCCAGGGTTGACTACTTCCGCTGCATCTCAGATAGCTAAATCGAGAGGGCCTACTCAAAAAGATGCGGACAAATTTACAGGTTTTACAGGAGGCCCAGGAGAAGATGATCCTTCTTACCGTGGACAACTTTCTGCGGAAGATCAGAACCGCTTAGCATTTCAGAGGGCAGCGCAGCAAAGAATTGCTGATGATGAATTTGATTACGAGGAGAACATTGGAGGACGTCCCAGTGACTCGGCTCCTCTACTTCGGCGATGGCAAGATTACGAGAGGCCAGAGGCAACTCCGTGGGTTGATACTATGGGAGCTGAAGAGGCAGCTGTTTTGGAGGGAATGATGGGAGTGCCTGGGGCTGCTCCACAAATCCCTGGAGGAACATATTCTCCTCCGAAGGTTATTTTGCAGCCAGCTCCTAACGGTAACGGTAAAGAGGACGATCTGAAGGAAACTGAGGACATGAAGAAGGACGAGAATGGGAAGAAAACTAGTAAAGGGGGGCCAGGTTCAAGGCCTGCGGATGATGGAAGTCAGGATGAACGTCGGGATATTGAATTAAATGATTTTGAATCTATGCTTCTACAGGCTGAAGAGGCAGGGCTAAATATCCGTTTTGCAGACGGCACTCCAAACCCTAAGACTATTGATGGATTTGAGGAGTTGTTGGGTAGATCATTAACAGATCAGGAAAGACGACAAGTTACGGTTCACCTCAATAGCTTAAAGAAACAATGGAACCAGATAACGGGTGACGATATAAATGGTCAGGGAGGGGCGCAATCAGCGGCTACCCAGACGGTTGGAGGGTTCCCTATGATTCCTGGGGACATCACGGCTCAGGCAGCTAATGCGCAGTCAGTTGGAGGGATGCCATTCCCTGGCAGTCCCGCAATCGGAGGGATGAACCTTCCTGGCTCAGGCGTAGGAGCTAGCGGAATCGACCTGTGGGGAAGATCAATTTCTCCATTTGAGGCTTATCAGCAGTATAGACTTGGACAGATTCCAGGTGCTACTCCTGGTGGTTTGTTATCAATTGACCCTACTGGAAAAATTGCAGGGACTGGATACCAGCCTGCTTTCGGAAGATATTTGCTAGGTTCTACTTTATTGCCTGCTGAACAATTAGAAGCCCAAACTCAGGGCGAGGCATTTAGAAACTATCTTGAGGGAGGAAGAAGGTCATTACAGGATATAAGAGGTCTTTACTCTGGATTAGGTGGTTATTTAAATACCCTTGCGGGAGGACAGATTCCTACAGGTAGTGGCTATGGGCTTATATATGACCCTGCAAGCGAGGGTTTTAAATCAGATATTATTAATTCCAGCCTTGCTGCTGTAGGCGTTCCTCCTGGTATGGGAGCCAGAATGCAAAGCAGTATGTCTCGAATGTATGATCTTATGCAGACTCTTTACGGGCCACAAGGTGCAAGTAACTTTGTGAACTGGGTTGGTCAAAGTTTCGGAGCGCAACCAGGTGCGATGGCAGGGTTTGGTGCAAGGCAATTTGCTCCTAGTTCTCAAGTCACTTCGCCTGCTTCAATTGCTCCGCCTCCTGCAAATATGCAAGAAATGCTTGCTCCTGCTAACATTCCTGTTGAGGAACAAGAAGTACTAAATCAAATGATTGGTGTTCCAGATGCTTCTTTGAATCAGCCACAAATTTCTCAAGATGCTATTGATGCCGCAAGGAAGGCAGCTACGGCAGCAGCGGCTCAAGCAGCACCTGTTTCAGGCATCCACTCAATTGATCCTGACAAATGGGCTTTGGCGAATGAAGCAAGAACTCCTATGGAGTTATGGATGGAAGGCAGGACGGGAGCCGCTCTAACAGGCGCACGAAATATTGGAACAGGAGGACTGCCTCCAGGGGCTACTCAGGCAGGTGCTTTTTCTTACTTAACTCCTGAAGACCAATTTCAATTTACAGGAAATACTGGCTTGCCTGGTGCGGTTGACTGGACACAATACTATGGGGAAGATGCTATTGAGGCAGATAAGAGACGAAGGCAATTGGAAGCATTGAGTGGCTCTATTGTAACTAGGAAGGAGCCTGGAGCCTTGGCTTATTATGGGCCTGAAGGAGGAATGGAGCCAGTGGCTCCTTCGGATTGGACTTATACCTCACCTGATTCCCGTGTCTATAGTGGAGGCTTTGCACCTGACTTGGGGAAAATCCCGTCAAGTTTTTGGGAGAGATTTAAAGTGACAGAAAGCGGATTTTGATTGTTGCAGGAGGTAATTAATTATGGCTAATGGATATGGCGCATTCGGAGATTTCTATACAGATGTTTTGGAGACAGAGCCTCAGATGGCTTACATGGGCGCGGTTTCAAGGCAAGCGGCTCCTTCATCTTATACGGCTCCAATGCAACGACGAGCGCAAGATTACTTAAGGAATCAGTACTCGAATGTTTATAACGAATATTTGGGACGCAGAGGACAAGAAATTAGTCAGCGTAAAGACCCTTCTAAGTGGACTACGTTCTCTGATTTCTTGGAAGAAACTCCTTTTACTCAGCGATACTCTCAGTTATCTCCTTATCAAAGAGGCGTGTCTACCAGTAGGTTTGCGCCTAGCACGAGGCGAATCTTCTTCTAATGACTAATCAGCAGTTTCCTCCATTACAGGAGCCAGAGCCAGAGCCAGGTATCTGGGATCGGTTTCTTCCTGCCTTAGGCGAAGGAATGGAAGCCGTGATGGACACACCTGTGATTGGCCCTGCATTGCAAGGGCTAGGTAAGGCTTTTGAATTTGGAAGCGAGAGGATTATTCAGCCTCCTGTATCGGGAGCATTGGAATATTTTCCTGTTGGGTGGGAGACTCCTGAATCCGCAGGTGACTTAAGCCCCTGGCAAAGTTTAAAGCAGGGTAAGCCTGTTTTGAACCTTGACCCGTTTACTAAATTCCAACGTGATCCGGTTACTGGCGAGCAGGAGAGAAAGTTTTCTCCTGGGGCTGCCGTAGAAGGAATGCTTTCTGCAACTCCTATAGGGTGGGCAAAGGCTTGGAGAGAGGATTGGCTTGACAAGGGTTCTCCTTACTATCCTGGCACGGTAGCTGCTGCTAAAGTTGGAGAAGCTATTGGTGTAAAAGAACAGGAACTTGGAAGGGAAACAACCAGGCAGGAAAAAAGAGACATCGGCGAGGAGATTTACAAAGTGCCTCCATACATGAGAGGGACTTTAGAGGAACTGCCGTGGTTTATGATTCCTAGCGGAGGACAGGCATCTGCTGGTTTGAAAACTCTCCGAATGTCTGCGAGATTGGCTCCTAAGAATTTGCCAGGAACAATTCATGCGACAGGAGGATTAGGAAGGGCTGCCTCAACGACAGCTCGTGCAGGACTTCGTACGGGAGAACTAGCACTTCGTCCTTTGGAATATACCGAAAAGGCTTTTGCGTATCCTTTCACATTGGCGGGCAAGGGAATTTCAAGAGGGTTAATTCCTGTAAGGAGGAGAGCAGCAGAGAGGATGCTCGACGAGACTTACCTCAAGACGGCGAATGACAATATTACAAATCGAACTATGACCTTGGAAGAGGGTGTTGATGCAATGAACAAGGTTGTTCGGATACATTTCACCGCTCCTGTGGATGATTATTTTGTTATAAGTGGTAATAAAGTAGTACGAAACGCTAAGGCAAAATTGCCGAACAAGGTGCTTTATAACAATAAAGGTATCTTCTATAAAGATAGGGATGAGCTTTTTGACAACCAGTTTCTCAAGCCTCGTGAGGTTCCTGAAAAGAAATATGCTCCTACCTATGTTAGAGGGGTGAATCCTGCTTATAGAAACATAGGGCTTAATACTCCAGTAGCGGCACGTGCGGATTCGATTTCTGCTGTGGATTTAAAGAATATAGCACGTAGAGATTTTATTAATGAAAGCCGCACCTCTCCTCTTGAAGAGGGTGTTATAGACAGGGTTGGAGTGGCGGAATCATTCCAGAACGAAAACTTTATGACGAAGTTTAAAACTCGTTGGGATGCACATAACCCTAACGATCCTAACCAATCTACTTTGTGGTCTGAGCAGCAACTTGCAAGGCTTTCCGATGTAAGGCAAAAGTATGGCGCAGAAGCTGCTCAAGATTATGCGGAAGAAATAAATCGTCTTACGGTAAAGGCTATGGATTCTTTGAGGGACGGAGTGGACTATCCTGTTGGAGAACTGCGTAGGCCAATAAGGAATGACGGATATGTTAATGAGGCAAAGGCTACTGATCCGATAACTTTTAATGATAGAGATATAAGCGAACCCATAAGAGAAACTTCTGCTCCTAGGCAGTTTGTTGAAGACACTGAAGGAGCTGCTAACCGTGCAAGGTGGGGACGCCCAGATTCTTATGTTTGGGAAGAGGTTCCTGGGAGGTTTCGGAGAAGCATTCCTAATCCTAAGTTTAGGTGGAATTATGGGCTTGACGTTCCTGACTCAGCTAATCATGCGCTGATTAAAGAGATGCACCGTGACGGGTTGCTTGGGAAGGTAGCTAGGCGTGACCCAGATGAAATAGCTAAAGCAGGAAGAGAAAGTGTTTTTGGTCTTACGGCAGATGGTTACGTTAAGTTAATTTACTCTCTGCATGATTCCACTTACGCTTTACGGGTTTTGCAAGACAATTCGTTTAGGAGCAGAATGGGACTGTTCAGACACGGAAGCAAGCAAGACTTAGTAGCTGCGGTGGTGTTAAGTCCAGGGGCGGCTATTCGTGCGGTCAATATGTATGAAAACCTTATGCGCACTCAGGTTGTTAAGCATATTGGAAGACGAGAGGCTCACGGACTTACTCAGGAAGATATAGATATGGTTTTGCAGGGGAAGCACTTGGGTGAACTGCATGAGCATATTAAGAGGCTGAAGCTAGAAAACCCTACAGAGGCAGCGAATATTAAACGTAATGTAGGGCAGATGTATATACTTCGTGACTTGCGTCCTGGGGAGAAGCAGTTTATTCCTTCAGGGGTAAAGATTGATGTTCCTAAAACTAAGACAGCCGTTAGAGCCATAGATGAAGAACTTATAACCGAGGACGGAAAGGAAATATGGAGGGACTCCCTGCAAAAAAAGTGGCGGATTCCCAGAGAGCGTGGAGGCGAAGGACTTACTAAAGAACAGGCGGCACAGCGGCTGAAATATGCAATTGGGTCTGAAGACTTGCCACGGGATGCCAATGGGATTATTTCGGTAAAGCCTTTAGCTGGTGACGATTCTGTTACTGGAGCGGCGGCTGTTTTGGATCATTACCAACATATGAGGTTTCAATTATTGGAGGAAGGATTTATTACTAAAGCCCAGTTTGATGAGTGGACAAGGGACTTCCCGAATTATAATCCAATAGATTACATTGAGTTTGCTGATGTTCCTAGTAGTGCTGGTTCCTTAAATAGATTTAGAAATCCAATATCAGATGGAGTGTACAATCTTTCCCTTGCAAATGATGTTCCGTTGACTGCCGCTTCTCCAGTTGGAGATTTGTTACTTCGCAGATTATTACAACAACAGGTTCGTATTACTCGAAACAGGGCAAGCGAGGCGTTTGTGGATAATGCTATGCGAAGCCGTATTGGACTTAAGGACTGGACAGATTACTTTGATAAGACAGGACGTTCTCCTTCGTATTCAGAGGCAAAAGGAACTGGGTATATAACATTTTTTAAAGACGGTAAGAAAAGGATTTATGGACAAGGAACCGATACTCCTGAAGAGGTAGATAAAGTCTGGTGGGATGCGTTGTATGGACGTGCAGGGCTTGGAGTGATGGGAGATCGGGAAATAGAGAATGTATTCTCACTTGCCAATTCTTATTTTAAATCTACTTATACTACTTTTGATCCATTGTTTATGATTGGGAATGGTTTTATAGATCAATTCACAGTCGCATTACGGTATAGGATTATGCCTACTACTGTTTGGTGGAGACTAGCAAGAAGCATAGATAGAGCTATTCGTCCTGGTGCTGGTGAAGACAGGTTTAAAGAAATGATGGAGGCAGCTGGAGGTTACCAGTCAAGAGTCTATGATGTTACTTCGGTTGCTCGTGAAATGCAGAGAGAATTAAATCGGGTGGGTCATGTAAATGCTCAGATTGTTTTCCCTAACCAAACCAGGAAATTGAGGGATGTTCTTTCTGATGGTGCTAGAAAATACTTGAAAATACCTGTGATTGGTGAGTATGTAGAGCAGGCTCCCAGGTTATTAGTTGCGGAGAAGACTTTTAAGCGATTGATTACGGAAGCGTACGGCAAAAAGGAATGGCGCAGGTTAATGGATTTGGACAAGAATAAGTGGAGGGATGAATTATACAGGGACTGGAAGCCTGGTGGAGGCAAGGGCTTAGGGTATGGCATAATGGACAGCCCTGAAGCCAGGCATGCCGCAATGAATGCTCTGGAATCAACAATTAACTTCAATCGAGGAGGAGATGTAATACGGCGATGGAATAATTACTTCATGTTCCTTAACGCATCTTTTGAAGGGACAAAGATGCCTTTCAGGATGATGGGAGCGAAATTGCATCCAGAGATTAGGCCAGCACAAGATGCTACTGCGGGCAGGGCTTTTGAATTTGGTGGATGGGAAGCTGGGTTAGGTAAACGTGCGGGTGTTACGGACAGATACGATGACATTCTAGGGCCACGATTGCTAGGGCGTGATGTTCCATGGCTCAATACCCGTGGTGCTGCCGCTATCACAATGGCATCAGCCATGTCTGCTTATTCTGGATTACACATAATGCACAATTTCCAGCACGAAGAGTATTGGGATATTCCTAGCTATATTAGGTATAACGGATTAGTTATTATGCAACCTGCCAAGACAGATGAAAATGGAGACGTGATAGTTAATCCTGTGACGGGCAGACCTGACCCGAATTATGTTGTGATTCCTCATAGATTACGTGAGCTTGCTTTGTTCTTTGGAAGTATTACTCACATAATGGAGAGAGGTTTCTCAGATGACCCTGTTAGCTGGAAACTTTGGGCAAAGAGTACGTGGAAGGCTTCTTCCCCAATAAATGATCTGCCTTTACCAGAACTTGTTAGTGCTGCTTATGAAGAGGCTTCAGGTATTGACTTGTATAGAGATGAGCCAATTGTGAATCCTGATTATGCTGATCTCCCTGTAGAGGAACAGTATACGCAATACACTTCCGATGCAGCACGTATTATTGCAGATAGACTAGGTGATTCTGGATGGATGCCAGAAACTTATAAGAATCCTCAAAGGTTAGATCATCTTTATGACAGTGCGTTTGGAGGAATTGGGAGACGAATCCGAGACATGACGGATTACACAATTAATACCCTTGATGCGTTGCGAAAGAATGAAGCACGGTCTATGGAGTCGAAGGTTGCTGATTACAGAAAGATGGATAGAACTGGTCGAAGAGAGATGCTGGCATCTTTTACTCGTGAAGAGTACGAAAAGTTTCAGAAGTTAATTCGTCAATCTCCTCCTCCCGAAGGAAATGTTGTGGAGCAATTGTTAGAGGCTTCTGGGATACAAGCAAGGTTTGCTCCTGACCGTGGTGGTGGCTTGCGTGAGATGCGACGGTTTATAGTTTCGGAGGAGTTCCCTGAAATAGATTATGAAGAGCAAAGGAGCCAGGCTCGGTTGCTTGGCAAAATGCGCACTGAGCTTAGGTTTAGGCAACAAGACGATGATGCTTCTTTAGATGCTTGGATGAATACTGGAGGAGGTATAGATTCTAAAGAATGGAAAGAGCGACGTAGCGAGAAGTATAGCAGGATAGAGGGAGCAGAGCTTCTAACTACATGGATATTCCCAGCAGGGTTTGACCCTGAGAACCAGGAGCAGAAGAGTGCTTGGTATGAAGCCTTTTATACTGCTGCGGGAAGGATGCAAGACGAAAGGTCTGCTGCTGATTTGCTTATAGCAGCTTATTATAATATTCCAACTCCTGAAGAAGTCCCTGGGCGTACGTGGTCAGAATACTTTGAAGACAGGAACGGATTCTTTGAGCATGTTAGGGACAGGGCAACTAATGAAGGGAACCTTAACTTGTATGACGAGTTTATGAGAACTCTTAACGCAAGCCTTACTGAGACAGAAAAAGATTATAATGCTCATATGAAATATTTGTCTTCTTACTGGGACGTAGGAGATACATTAGATAGTTTGTTAGGCGAAGGGGCTGATATTAGCTACCCTCAGCTTTCAGGAAGATGGCAGGAATACTTACATTCAGGCTCCGCTAGAAAGAACGAGATATATCAAGAGGATGCTCAAATTAGATCAGTTGTTCAATACCGAAAACAAATGCGTAAGAACCTTGTTGGGCGTGATGCGTTAGAGAATGGATATCCCAGAATGGATTACCTCTTAACCTTCTGGTATGACTGGTATGACCCAGTAACTATTGACGCAAAACAGATGAAACGTAAGCTGTGGAGAGGCGAAGGTTCGGGAGGGATAGATATACTGCAATAGATAACTCGTTGACGAACAGGCTATATTAATAGTATTTTAAAGGTCGAAAGGAAAAGATATGGTAAATCAGACAGAACAACCTATAGAAAGCACAGAAGCCCCTGCGGAGTCAGGTAATACTACTACAGATATTACAGAGGATTTTGCTGGTGTAAATACGTTTGAAGATGTAGCTACTCCAGATACAGAGGAGCCTAGTGCTGAAGCACCTGCTACAGGAACAGAAGAAGCTACTCCTGCTCCTTCTGGTAATGTTGCGGAGGCTTCTCCTGTAGAGCCTGCATTAGAGTCGGAGGATACTCCTCCTGTTTCTTCTGCTCCTACACCTGATGTAGACAATTTGAATCAGAGACTTCAGGAGGTAGAGCAGCAGAATGCGCAGTATGCACAGGCGCAGTATCAGGCCCAGGTGCAGCAGTATGAACGGAATCTTCAGCAGCAACTGGAACAGCAAGGCTATTTGCCTGATCAAGCAGCGCAATATGCACGGCAGCAGGTTGAGGCGCAAGTGCAATTACGTGCGACCCAGCAACAACAACAAGAGCAACTACGTCACGAAGAAGGAAAACGAAATGCTGCGATACATTTTTACAAGCAGTATAAGTTAGACAATATTGATGACTTGCAAACTTTAGAAAAATACAACGATCCTCAAAGCATGGAAGAGGCTGCGAAACGCATCCAGTCTGACAAGGCAAAGGATGCGGAAATAGCTAAGCTAAGGGCGCAGCTAGTTCCCTCGCAAACATTTGACGATAGTCAAAGTACTCCCGCAGCTTCCACCGATGAGGACAGATGGCTTGAGCGATACAACCAGGGAGACAGATCGTCTCAGGCAGCAGCGGCAGCACGAAGGGCTGCTGGACTAGGTTAAATTTATATTATAAGGAGAATTTAAATTGGCACAGACAGCTACAACTGGTAATCTGGAAAATGCTCAACGCATTATAATTTCAGCAGCCAGATATACAGAGGAGCATAATGCTCCAGCACTCGCTCTTACAGAGCAGTTCAAGCTCCCTAAAGGGGCTAAACAAATGACCGTTCCAAAGGTCGGGCAGATGTCCATGAGCGATCTCCAGGATGGAATCGACATTGTTGACGAAGAAGAGATTGGTATGACTACCGTTGACCTTACCGCATCCGAGGTAGGAGCAAAGGTAATTCTTACTGATAAACTTGTTCGTCAGTCTGCACCTAATGTCTTCTCTATTATCGGGCGACAGCTTGGTGATGGTATGGCACGAAAGAAAGACACTGATGTTCTTGGCCTTTATACTAACTTGAATGGTGGAACCAAATTAGGTGCTGCTACCAAGTTTATGAAAGCATCTAACGTACAAGGTGTTATCGCTTATGCAAAAGCTAACAAGTTTGGTTCGCAGTTATATATACTGCACCACCCTAACGCTGTAGCTTACTTGTCCAAAGAGTCGGCTGTAGTAGCCTCCTCTGGATCAGCAGCTATTCCTGAAGGCTGGTCACAGGACTTGCTTGCTAACTTCTGGAGTGGTTTACGCCCAATGAATAATGTTCCCATATTTGAAGACGGGAATATTACGGAAGATTCTGACGGTGATGGTATTGGTGTTATTGCTGACAAAGGAGCAATGGCAACTCTTACTAGCGTTGATACTAGAACTGAGCGACAACGAGATGCTTCACTCAGGGCTACTGAAGTTGTAATGACTGCTGACTATGGTGTCTTTGAATTAGATGACACCAGAGGAGCAGGAATCACGTTTGACGTAACTGCACTAGCAACTAATAACTAGAGGTGACTCATGGTAACGGGTATAACAGAACGAAATAAGCTGAAGCAGGAGTTAGCTGGATTAGGCTACTCAATGTCTTATATAGATGATTGGCAACCTAAGACAACTTTATACCGGCATAAGGCTTCTTATAATACAGACGGAAGTTTGTGTGATGAAGTCGGGACTGCCGTCCGTAATGTCCCTGGCAATCCAGACTATGTAAGAAGGAAAGCAAAGATCGGATTGTTTACTTGGAAACCAGGAGAAAACTGTGAGTGTTCTTGGTGTTCTGCAACATCGGACAAAAAATAAATAGTGGGTAATGGGAGGTGTAACGATTGACCGTGCCTCCCGCTATCCTAATCTTAACGGTTGGTCGCAGGGCGTATGAACCTGTTATAAATAACCTTTAAAGGAGGTTTGAAATGTCGTTTCCGTCAATTCAAGGTGGGAAATATGGGTTTGAAAAGCAGACCCATGACAAGAAAAGAGCTACATATGGAACAACAATGGCTTTGCCAGATGGAAGAGTATTCCGTTATGTTGAGAATGGTGGCTCCGCAATAGGTGAAGGACTGTTAGTAGCTGCTGAAGCTCCAGCAGGAAATCACGATGAAGACTTGGTAGTAGCAACTACTGGTGCTGCTGGTGGAACAACCATTGGCGTTACCCTTGGAGGCACTGCCGCTGCTAAAGACTTGTATGCAGAAGGATACTTGTTCTCTAACTTAGCTTCTACAACTCCTCACGAGATGTATAAGATTAAGTCTCATCCAGCTATTGCAAGTAGCGGCACTGGAACAATTACTATAGATGAGTCCGATGGATTCCAAACTGCTATTACAGCAGGTACAGACACCGTTGGTCTTATTAAGAGTCCTTACAAGGATATCGTAGTTGCTCCTGCAGCCGTTGCAGGACGATTCGTAGGAGTAACCTGCGCTGATCTTGAGGCTGACTATTTCGGTTGGGTTCAGGTAGCAGGAATAGCTTCTGTTAAGATAGACGGTACCCCAGCCTTTGGTACTTTAGTAGGTGCAAGTTCAAACCACGCAGGGCAATTCCTTGCTGTTGGTGCTGACACTACTCCTGCTATAGCTAGAGTGCATGGTAAAGCCGGTGTGGACAATGAGTTCCATACCGTTATGCTTATGAATCTGTTCTAAGATGAACGAACTATGGACGCCTCAGGGTATGGTCTATTTAGGCTCAACTGACGTTGGGTTTAATGGCGAGTCTGGGGCGTCTATGGTGGTTCACCAGTTCAAGATGAAGTCTCCTGTGACCGGAAGGATGTGTGAGGTATCAATACCTGCTGACCCTACGGTTAGCAAGGCACACGTAGAGGACATGGCAGCTCAATCTTTCGAGACTTTCTTAGAAGAAGAGAAAGAGAGAGAGATGAAGCGTAAGCCTACGGGAGATGAACTCAAGGAGATTGGTAAGGCGATAGACGAATTTAAGAAGTATACCGCAAGGATGCGGGAATCTACTAACAACAAAATAACATATAGAGGTATCTGATGGTCGAACAGAACACTTCAATCAGTATTACTCAGGCAGATATTACGGGTGTATTGAGCGAGAAGAACAACTTAATAACTAACTTAGAGTTACAGTTATCTGCATTAAAGCGAACTGTAATCGAATTGCAGAGCGAGGCTACATTATGCCAGTGCAAGGAAGAACAAGAAAGCAACTCCGACAATCAATAGGATATAACTTAGGTGTCTTGAAAGCTGGTACAGCTACAGGCGGAACTAATAATACCTTAATTGATGTTAATACCTTTAGAGGTGGTGATGATACTTATAATGGGAAGATTATTTTAGTTACAGATGCCAGTGATGGAACTACCCAGACTACCCAGTATGTTAATGATTACACTGCTAGTAATAACACTGTTCAGTTTCAACAGAATGCCAGCTTTACTGTAGCTAGTGGAGATACATACGAAATCTGGGATGATGCGTATGAGCCTGAAGTAATTGAGGAGTTTATTAATCAAGCAATTATTGACGCCACCGGTCAAGCATATGATCCTGTAGAGGACGTTAGCCTTCATGCGGATAATAGAAACATGCGGTTTGATATACCGTCTAACATCTCGATAATTAACAGGCTGTATTATAGAAACAAAGTTACATCAACTTTATTACATTCTTGTAATGCAGCGTTTGACGAGACGGTCGATAGTGATATTACCGTTACTGTAGATACAGAAGATAAGAAAAGAGGAACTGGCAGCAATAAGTTTGTCATTGCGGCAGGTGCATCTGCTGGTGACATAGCTACTGATTCGATTTCAAGTAAAGATATATCTAAGTATGATTACTTAGAGTGTTGGGTTAAATCCACCGTAGCTACAAGCGCAGGGAATTTAAAGATTCTATTAGATGACTCAGCTTCTTGTGCATCTCCAATTGAGACTTTAGAAGTTCCTGCACTGACAGCTAACACATGGACTTACGTAAGAATAGCCCTAGCTAACCCAGAGACAGATACGGCAATCATATCTATAGGGTTGGAGTATGATTCGGACTTAGGGGCCTGTCAGGTGAGGCTTGATGATATCAAGGTAGTTCAGAATGACACTGCTGAATGGACAATTTTCCCTAAACATTTATGGAGAATAGACCGTAATGCAAGAGACTTGATACTGACTGACTCAGGCAGATTAGAGGCAGGGTATTCGTTGTTAAAGATTCAAGGTGGAGATAAACCTGCATTGCTAACGACTGAGACAGCTACTTCCGAGATAGATGATAGTTATATAATAGCGAGAGCTACAGGGTTAGCATTTGCCGCAGCAAGCGGAGGCCCTGGAACAGACCCAGATCAGAAACGGCAACAGGCAGCGTTCTGGTTCGGGCTTGCAGAACAAAGTAAGAGAGCGTTTCCTACTATGATTACAGGTAGATGGGTTGAGTAATGGCAAGCAAAGTTGTAGAAGCTAACGAGATATATTTAAATGGGACGTATTACCCGTTAACTCGTCCTGTTCAAAGCGTGCTTGCCTCTTTATATCCTGCTAAAGTTGTTATAGGTGACACCACAAGAGATAGTCAGACACGGGCTTCTGTTATTTCTTGGTCAGACTGGCGAGGAGGGATTGGCGTTGAGAGGATTCAGGGAGCTGCTGACGTGGATAGGGCGTGGCATAGCACTTGCAATCTAAGGCATAGACATCATTTAGTCCTCCCTGCCCTATCGACTGCGACTACTAGTAAAGACCCTGATGACAATGACCTTAACGGAGCAATTACTTTTATACAGGACTTAGGAACTGTATTGTATGCGGGATGGGCAGATGCTCCATATTATTACTCTGAGGGTAATGACAGGTGGACTAGGGTAACTAATAGTAGTAGTGCATATTCTTTCCCTTCTATTCCGACTGATTCAATAACCGTAAGAATGGGAGGAACGGATTACATAGTAGTCGCTCATACGGGTGGCTATAGTTATTTCTCTTCTGCTACTACGGTTGCAGATAAGACTACGGATGCTAAGTATCTTGCATTCTGGGATGACAGGTTATGGGGAATAGATTCAACAGGGCAGCTTTGGTATACACTCACAATTGCAGGGACTCCTGTCAATGATGCGAAGTTGCCTGTGCAGAATGGATTCGTAACCGATTTGTTCGTCGGGCGTGATGCTGCGGGAGAACATATTTTGTATGCGGCAACCAAGGAAGGGTTATTTGCACATGATTCTGCAAACGCCAGGTTTGTTCCTACAGAATTTGAACTTCCTTTTCACGAATTTAATGGAGTAGGTTCGATCAGGTGGCGTGATAGTATCTATGTTCCTTCTGGATTAGGTATATATAAATATATTAATGGTTCCAATAATGCTGTAATCACTGTGATGGGGCCAGATAGAGATGATGGTCTTCCTGCTACTTACAGAGGGACTATTAAAGATTTGGCTGGAAGTCATACGGAGTTAATAGCAGCCATTGATGCTACGACTGCGCCTGGAGCGCAGGGAGAAGATGATATCCCGTGGCAATATGGAGCGACTGCTGGTATGTCGGGACATAGCTCTCCTGTAATTGCTGTTTCAACAGGACAGAGTTCGATAGTGGCTTGGAATGATACCGGATGGGAAACTAAATGGATTGCTCCTTCTGCTAATGCGGGAAAGCCTGTTGACATGTTACATGTATCTGATGCAGGCAAAGGTGATTACCGTCTATGGTGGGGCTTTAATGGAAAGGTTTATCATCAACTGATTCCTTTTGATGTTACTAATCCTTCTCAGCTAACGTCTGTGGGAGGAACTGATTATGCTTATGATACTTCGGGAGTACATGAGACTCCTTGGTTTGATGCTCAACAGGTTGAGATAGACAAACTTGCCTTGAAGCTAAAGGTTGAAGTTGACGGAGCGGGCACAAATGAAACGGTAGCAGTTCAATACGCAACTGATTACTCTGATAGTTATACGAGTCTCGGAACTATATCCTCATCAGGAACTACTGAATATTCTTTCGCTTCTGGTGTAGGAGTGAGCTTTAGGTCGATCAAGTTCAAGCTCACACTTGCAAGAGAGGCAGGTTCGACTATAGCGATTATGAAGAAATCTCCAGACGTTGTTTCCTTAACGCTTGAGTATCGCAAGAAGTTGCCTGCTAAGTATGGGCATACCGTTGAGGTTTCGCTTAACGATACTTATAAAGGCAAGACTCCTCTAGATTTACGAGCGGCTCTTGTAAGCGCAATAGAATCTAATACCCTGGTTGAATTTACATTCCGAGATGATAGTGGTGGTGACAGGAATTATTACGTTGATGTCACATCAGCTACTGGTATTGAATTTACAGGCTACGATGAGAGAGGAACTAGTAGGATAACTTTGGTGGAACCATGATATTTGATTCAGGAACAACTAACGTGGCTAGTGCTGGCACAAGGGTGCAGCTTAGTAATACTACTAATCGTGTGCGTTGGATTCAGGTTAAAGCATTAGCTGGTAATTCAGGAATGATTTACTTGGGTGTTTCTGATGTGAGTTCATCTAATGGATATGAATTAGATGCGACTAATACCATAGAAATTAACTTTGCGGAATCTGGCGGGACTGTAGCGTTCTCTTCTCTCTATGTAGATGCAGCATCTACTAACGATAAGGTTTGCTGGAGCGTGATCCTAGATGGTTAATGCACAACAAATAAGAGAAACATCTGTCCCAGAGGGATGGGCAGGATCACTTCCTGAATGGCTATTTTATTCTTCTTTAGCGGAGTTAGGCTATACGGAAGGAAGCGATTTCACGTATCAAAGTGCATTGGCTGGAGGGAGGCTAGATAAGGGAGGTGCAATTATAGACTTCATGTTCTATAATCCGCCTGACTTGGCAGTAAACGTTCAGGGAGTGTATTATCACTATGAACTCGGCGCAGAAACAAAGGCTAAAGATATATTTACAAGGCAATTTTTGGCCGGACAAGGAATAACATTAATATTTGTAGACGAAGATGATTTACTACAAGACCCTGTAGGGATTACCCAGGACGCTTTAAATTATCAAGACCGTTCTAGGCTAGGAGGCTAACATGGCGGTACCAACAATTAACTTCGGTGGCTTCGTTTATGACGACAGCGGAGATGCAGTCTCTGGTGCTACCGTAAATCTATTCGATAAGAACGATACATCCACTAGCCGAGCTTCGACTACCACAAACTCGTCTGGATACTGGGCAATTGCGCATACAACCAGTGGAGAGTTTGATGTTCAGATTACTTCAGGTTCTTCAAAGAGAAGAATTAAATTTGATGATGCAATCCAATTAACTTCTGTAGACACTGAAGTTCTTAAGGTTCGTGCTAATGAAGGAGCTATTGCAGCTATAGAACTCTACGCTGATGAAGGAGAAGATGCTTCAGATAGGTGGAGAATAGATGCTGGCACTGATGGTGTTTTGGGATTTGGTAATGATATAAATTCTCAGGGAACCTATGTAGATCAACTCACTATTACTCCTAACGCTACGGTATCTAACTCTACATTAGCTATTTTAGGCAAAGCTACCGTTGCTAATACGCTTACATTATCAACCGTTGCAGCGGCAGGAACAGATACAGATAAGTTCTTAGTATTAGATAGTTCAGGTAACGTAGATTACAGAACTGGAACACAAGTAGCCTCTGATATAGGTGCTGCAACGACTTCTGTTTCATTAAGCGGAAGTACAGACAATACAATAGCTACGGTAACTGGGGCTAATGCTCTAGCAGGTGAAGCTAACCTTACATTTAATGGATCGGCTTTAGGAGTTGTTGGAACACTAACTGTAGGAGTCGATGACACAGGACATGACGTTAAATTCTTCGGTGCTTCTGCTGGCGCATTTATGTTATATGACCAATCAGAAGACCGCCTTGAGATTCGTGGCCCATCCGCTGATGCAACTACATCAACAGGTAAATTACTTCTCTCTACAGCTTTAACTGACATCAACGCTAACGATGTAATTGGAAAGGTTGAGTTCCAAGCTCCTCTTGAAGCAGGTGGAACAGATGCAATCACTGTAGCTGCTGGTATACAAGCAGTAGCACAATCCACATTTGCCGCTGACTCAAACGCTACAGACTTACTCTTTATGACAGGGCATAGTGAAGCTGCAACTGAGAAATTCCGATTTACTAGTCAAGGAGAACTCGGTGTAGGTGGTGCTAACTACGGTACGGATGGGCAGGTGTTGACCTCTGCTGGTGCAGGTGCTGCTCCAGCGTGGGAAGATGCAGGTGGTGGCGGAACAGTTCAGCTAGTTGCTGACGGTAACATAGCGGCAGGTGCAGCATGTTACGTTACAACTGATGGTAAGGCAAAGCAATTGGAGGGCGGTTGGACAGGACTCATAGATTGTAAAATAACTGGTGCATCTCCAATACTCGTTGAGTATGACCCTGACAACGACAAGACCCTGACCGTTGCTCATACAGGTGATGTTCAAGGTGCTGTAGTTGATGTAGCTAAAACTGGGACAAAAAATACAGTAACTAACGCTAATGCAGTAACAATTAAGAGTGGTGCTAGTGGTTCGATTTCTGCTACTTATGACACTAATGCGGATAGATTCTTAGTAACCTACGTACATTCAAGTGGAGCGAAATCACAGGTTCTTGATATTGATCCTTCTGATGACTCTATTGACACAGGAGCAGAGGTTACATTCGATGGTGCGATAATGGGAGTATCCTCTGTGTTTGACAGCGACCAGAACAGGATACTTATTGCGTATCAAGATGATGCCAATAGTGACTACGGCACAGCAATAGTGGCAGAGATTGATAACTCAGATGACTCACATGCCTATGGTTCTGCCGTAGTATTTGAGTCAGCCGAAACAATTATGACTTGTGTTGTGCATGACGCAAACGCTAATAAGAATGTCATCTTCTACACTGACGGTGGAGATTCTGACCATCTTAAAGCTGTAGTTGCTACCGTAGACAATTCAGATAATTCTGTTACGTTTGGAACTGTGGCTACGGTTGACAATGTAACTGGAGAAAAGATTACTCAAAATACATGCGGTGCTTGGTATGATGCAAGCGCACAAAAAGTGATAATTACATATCGTAACGGGACAACTGGATTGGGTTATGCCAAAGTGGGAACCATATCAGGAACGGATATTACCTTTGGTTCCTTGTTGACACTGGGGCATTCCGACTCAGCATCTACTATTGGCTCACCTCTCGCAACAGAAAGATACCCTTATATAAATGCCATCGGAGGTTGCTATGATCCAGATAACAACTGTTCCGTTATTGTTATACAAACCAACGCTATGCACTCAGAACAGGGTGCAGCAAACGAGACTTTACTATATTCGGCTAAAGCAACAATATCTGGAACTACTCTTTCTGTAACTGAATTTGGAATGATGAATCCAGAATTAGAACCCAGAGGCTATCAGAACGATCACGCCGGATATAGCCCAGACCCTTTTGATATTGTGTATGACACCGCTAAAAACCAAATGATGTTTATTACAGAAGCCAGTTCAGAAGGAACACGGATGCTAATAGGAAACTTTCCATATGAAAACAATATGCTTAAATTTATTGGCTTTAATACAGGAGCAGTATCAGATGGTGCGACTGCAACGATTACCGTATCAGGAGGGATCAACGAGAATCAATCAAGCCTTACAGTGGGTACCAATTACTATATTGACAATGCAGGTACTTTGATTCCTCAGCATCAAACCGTTTGGATGCAACCATCGTTCCCAAGACATGCAGGTGTTGCTACGGCAGCTACGAAACTATTAGTGCATGGCGATATGTACGCATTTGGAAATGACTTACGCCATAGATAAGGAGATATGAATGAAGACTTTAGTGAGGAAGGCAGATAACGTATCTATCTATCTGTTCAATGACAGTAGGTCGGTAACGATTGAAAGCGACAAGATCATCGTAGGCGCAGATGCCAACGATGCTCTTAACCGAACCAATTACAAGGTTAATGCATTTGTTATTGCAGATCATAACTCCAGCACGGTCACGCTACATACTAACGTGGCTACACCACCACAAGATTCAGAAGACCCACCAAACACGATATGGGAAGGTGGGAAATATACTTACAATGGGAGTGCATGGGCAGCGGTATAAGCAATAGTCGAAAGGAGACAGAAATGGGAATCTTTGATTTCTTCAAACAGGAAGAGGAAGTGCCAGAGTTGGATGTCTACGACAAGTCATTACAACCTTA
>CAZBMS010000013.1:20429-34178 GCA_964493125.1 uncultured Dehalococcoidia bacterium
ATGACGAGATAAGACAAGCAATGAAAGACTCGGAGGTGAGATATGTTCAAGCCAAGAATACGACTACCTAGAATTTCTATACGTCTACGTCTGCCTATGCCACGGATATCAATTCCCTTTGGGAGAATTGCCACCGTAATCGGTGCAATTAATACATTGCTACTGGTAACGTTAGGTTCGCTTGGGCTACTAGTCTCATATATCAATCCTGTTCCCTACATAGCTGAATGGATTACTTGGCTTTATGGATATGACGTAGCTAATGAAGCCTTCATCCAGGTGAATTACTTACAAGAGAACCTGCCCTACACCATAGGAGCTTCCGTAGGATTAATAGTATTCGGGCTGCTCCTACACGTAACCAGTTTCAAGTCATGGTGGTATACACTCAAGGCGACACCAATGGCTGTAGTCAGGTCACCCATTAATGCTTACAAGCGAATGGTAATCTGGAGAAACTGGATACTAGCTAAGATTGTTTATTTGAATGAAGAGTCTCAGAAATGGAAGACTCTTTTTAATGTATTAAAATCTCCTTACTCATTACTCAGAGCCTTTGGCTTTAGCCCACAAATGGCCATAGGTCTGCTTACTGTTGGGGCTACTGCTTCAGGTGGTGTAGTTGTGAACGAAACCATATTAGCTGAACGATCATTCAGTGCAGGTGACTCAGGTATATACGCTGCTCCTGCTCAAAGTCCATCTACTGAATTAGAAGAAGCTATGGCGTGGAGACAAGTAAACGAGGACGATAACACGCTACGAATTGTCCTTGGAACCACACCAGTTAAAGAGATTGTTATTGAGGATGTATCTGTAGGTACTGTTTATAGCAACTCTGCGTTGCCGACAGGACAGACGACTGCGGTGTTAGTTGGAGGTGTTGATCTTGCTCAAGGCACTGATACCTGGATGGAAATTGGAGAGCTAACTATTGAAAAATCTCGATGCACCTCAATGGACTTTAGCGATATCAAAGCCCATACCATAAATGTGATCGCAAATGCCAGCTCAGGGCAGTCAATTTCAACAACCGCAGGAACCTCTCGAATGCGAGCCATAGGGGGCGGTCACCATCAGGCGGAAGCCATGAACACTAAGGGTGGTAGTTATGACCGAATACATATTGATGCACCGACTTCCGCAGTTGACGGCAAGGTGGATAAGCTGACACTAAGTAACCTGTTTACTGAAGGTGGTGCTTGCACGTTCACCCGCATGAAGGTGGGAACCATGAACATCTTGCTTAATGAAATTGGAGATGGTTCAGCCTTCACTAGTAAACAATTTGAAATAGAGAATACTGTAACTGCATCTGTTTGGAACGTCAGTGATAACGTTGAAGTTGCTATCGGAGTTCCATCTGCAACTTTAGACAACGAGTAACTGTAGTAATACAGCTATTAGTCCTAGTATAGAAACCAGGATTGCTAGCTGTATTAAACAATTCAACATTACTCATTCTCCAGAACCTTGAGCGACACGCCGCCTAAGAATCCAAAGATACCACCAATTACTGCGGTGATAACTTCTATCGCTCCCATCTGTAATCCAACTATCACAGTAGTGATACTGAATATTGTGCCGCATATAATAGCGGTTAGTATCTGTGGTCGCCATTTACCTATTTGCATAATCTACTCCTCTATCTCTACGTAGCCGTCTTGTGTCCAACGATACCATTTACCATTCTCTTCAACAGTCCACTCGCCTTGCTCGTCCTTGCTGCCACCAAAGTAATCTCTAGCATGCCCTTCATCTATGAGCATCTGGTTAACACTAGTCATTCCATCATAGATAAGAAGTGTTCCAAGTATCCTGCCGAACTTACCTTTGCCTTCCTTAGAGGTGCGTAGAATTATATCACCCTTGTTCTTCCTTAGAAGTTCCTTCAGGTAAGCCTTTGCAGCCAAGCCAAGTGCCTTCTCTTTCTTGTTACGGGTACGAGACTCAGGAGTATCTAAGCCCATGAGTCTGATTCTATCTTTGATAAAGGTATCAAAGCCTAGGTCAACTTCAGCGTCCACTGTGTCACCGTCAACGACACGGGTAATCTTTACTTTATATTCATACATCTCTGTCTCCTAAAATAAACTTCTCATATAGCCTTTATTTTCAGCACGAGTTAGCCATTTGTGCCGCATAGTATTATGCACATAAGATAAATATTCATCATATTTAGCATCTGACATTTTAACCTGCCTTAGTGGTGATCCGTCTTTAAATTTTAGAAAAGCAAAGTGAACCCAGACTATTATATCTACTACATCCCAACCGGTGTCCCTCGAAGATATCTTTTCCTTAGCGCGATTAATCTTTTTCTGCTCGGCCCTTAGCTTACGATTCAGTGCGCCTCTAGGGTCGCCAGTAGTTGCAAATGCGTCCTCTGTTCCAAGTATGAGTCCGTCCCAAAACCTTTCAGCTAACTCAGGGTCTATAGCATCCTGCAACAGCATCGAGGATACAATAGGCGCACAGTTTAAAGAGAATTCTCTGGCTACGTGCTTCTTGTAGTAAGCAATTTTAGCGTGCATCGTCGTTTCTCTAAAGACGCTGTTTATATGCACCGCGTCCGCATTGGGCGGCGAAGCCTTTTTCCTTAAGGCCGATGCAGCCTCGGCCCCAGTATCTGAATTCAACATCCTTTCAATCAGATTAGCTACTGATGCTCGTTCTCTAGGTTGAGACAACCCCAGAACTTGAAAGGTATGAGTGGTGTTACGTTTAACATTTTGATCCATCCACAGATAGTCATCGTAAGAGTAGCCTGTAATCACCATCATTTCGTGAGTGGTTCCCGAGTCTATAACCGCATGTAATCTATGATGCCCGTCTGCCAGATACCCGTCACTTGTAATCCTGAGCGGGTCATAGATATAATCTCTATATCTACCTTGTTTCATTGCCATAGCTATCTTTTTAACGTGGCCGCTGTTGAGGCTTCTGTTACCGATAGTGGTGTCCAAAAGTTCCACGGCCTTGTCAGGATCTATGGTCATAACATCTAATGTAAACCCGTTCCCTAGATCAAGCGGCAACGCCACCTTTTCTCTTCTCCTTAATAATGTATTCATTCCTGTCTCCTTATTCGACTATTAATTTTAATTGATCTGCTTTCGGTATGTTATCCTTGGGATTCTCAATCTCTGTTACACCTTGTATACAAAAAGTGCATTGCCATTTCAGGTCTATGTGAAACCATCCATACCCTGTGCATCTACGGCATTTGTACTTAGGAGGTCTGGGAGTAATCTTTACCAAGTCTTTAAGATTCAATACGAAACTTGATGCAGCGTTCCCTTGTTCATCATCGATTCTATTCTGATATGTAATAACCTCTGCTGTGTTTGTTAGTTCGACCATCTTCTCATAAGACATATACCATAGTCCATTCCGAGGCCTTACTCTAGCTCCATATCGGTATCCTCTAGCCCACTTTACCCAAAAGATATTATCGCAAGGAGAGTACTTATCGGTGCAGTCATCTCTGTCTTGGACGTTATAGGTAATTGCATACGTTGGATCAATTCCGTAAAGTTCCTTCGCTTTAAACAAGGGAGTCTCCTGGTATTTCAAGTCCAGGTATCTCCCGTTGAAGATAAACTCAGGATAATAAACAGGGTCTTCCGTGTTCCTTTTAATTCCAGGAAACATAGAAGTTTCCATGCACAAATCCCAGAACTCCTGTTCTTTCTGTTTCCCGTAATCAATCCATTCTCTTTTGGATTGTGGATTAGTTGGCTTGTCGTGTTTGTTCATGTCCGAATGTCAAATCCCTCGTCATAGTAACAGCACCTGTTACTGAATTTGTCCTAGCGATCTTCTTGTCTGATGGTGTATTGGAGAATGTTTTAGTAGCACGGCACATTTTGCATCGACCTTTGCTTTTAGGAGCCGTTGCTATCTCGATAACCCAATGATGTATACAATCAGTCGCCATCTCTCTTTCTCTTTTGAACAAGTCTCCAGATGATAGCCCCTACCGTTAATGCACCTGCGGTAACAAGAACACTTTTTACGGATACCTGCTCATCTAGCAGAGATTCTACGATATCCATTAGTGGTTGGTATTTTTTCATGTTGATTCCTCAATGTCAAAGATGGTAGCTGCATGTTCCTTATCCTTCTCGTAGTAGAGGCTGTAAGATAGGTTATCTGACGAATCGTCCACGATAACTCCGGCAGCCACAAGCCCGTCTACGTAGGCTTTGGATGCACTAAGTAGGTTGTCTATATCTCTACGCCTTTTATCGGAGGCTCTAAATGTAATTGTTAAGTGAGCTTTCTCCAGCGGTTCATCGGGCCTATCCATAGATGGCATCTCAAGAACAGAGGCTATCATCACATCTTTCATGTTTCTTTTCACATTAGCGAGTTTCATGTAATGCACCCTAGCATTAGGACTCGCATCTCTAGGAGGAAGTCCTGGTATTGTTATTCTCATTAATCACTCCCTTGCCCACAGTTTCGGCAGAAGGTTCCACTATCATCTTCTTCCCAATCGTTCTCGTCGCATCTTTTGCATGGATCAAGAGTTCGTTCCTTCACCGAAACAGTAGATTCGTGTACTGTAGATTGCGACGCTAGTGTAACCCATTCGTGAGAGATCGCAAGTCCTGATGATCCATTAAGCATGATTTCAAGATTAGCAGGAGAGATTGTTGTTCCCTTAATACTGCTTACATTGGCAGCGAGAGATGGGAGGTCGCATCCTTTTACTTCTTTCATTAGTTCATAGGCGATTTCAGGAACTTCCATTGCTTGCATAAACTCTCCAGATGCGTCCTTCAGTTTTTTACTTCTGAATGTAACTTTGTCGAGAACCTCGCTATAGTATCTGTCCTCTGGGTTTTTCTCTGGGCGCATTGTGAATTCAACTTCAAAGATTCTCGGAGATGCAAGCGCACTATCATTACTCTTCCTGTGATACAAACCAAATTCACTTATAGTTGAATTAGGAACTCTGGCTTTCTTCACCTCATACACTTGCCTGCTCCTGTTATATTTAAAAGCTGACCCGTGTATTGACCAGTTGCCTGACTTTTCGCCAGACCTATTAGCGTGGTCTAGTGAAAGCGAGGTTACTTGCAAGTCTCTAAGTGCTGAGTAGTAGTCCTCGATAGCCTGGGCATCGGTCGCAGCCCCTGAAAGAGCTGGGTTGACACTATCAATCAGGACATAACTGATGTTATGCTCATGGATTATCTTCGACAATTCTTCCAAGCTATCGCCCAAACTTTCAGAACCCATCTCCTTCCTGATAATTCCTGACGTCTCTGGGTTTGTAATCTCAGGGATTGATTTCTGGATACTATACAACCGTGATTTGAAAACTGCCTCTTCCTCCTCCCAATCTAAGAACAAGGCCTTACCCTTACGGGCTTTCATCCCAAGTATCTCCAGTCCTCTGTCAATCATTACGCACGTAAGCAGTCCGAAATAGCTTTTATAGCTGCCTCCAGGTGCCCATATGAGGTTAGCTACTCCTTTTGTTATTATCGGGTCTATGTCAAAAATTCTAGGAGACGCATCTGCGAGGTTAGTCATCTCCGTTGCCTCGTTCCCTTGCCTGAACTTATCAACAATTGCATAGAACCCTTCGTCTATTACATTTCCCCAGAACCCAATATCCTCTGGGTCGGAGTAGCCTATGGCATTTCCTTTCTCGATAAGTAAATCTATCAAGCGAATCTTAGGAGCATCTTCAAGCATACTAATCCTGCCTCTGTTCAGTAGGGTTTTTACACCGCCCTGCTCTACACTGATACTAACTTCGGCCTTAACTAAGTTGCTTGATTCCCTGATGCGTTCTGCTCGCATATAGATATTTCTATCGGGCAAAACAGCATCTACTATAGTTCCGTGTTTTTCTACCTCAATCTTTTCTGGCATAACGCATTCCTCTTTTAGATGTGTTTGATTGTATTGATACCAAGTTTCCAACTGATGGCATCTTACCACCATTTTCTCTTAGTACGTGTTCAACTATTCGTGCAATCTTTTGATAAGCCTCCCATTCATAACTTGAGTCCATAAGATTCTTAAGACTATCCTGGAACTTCTGTCTGTTTGCTGTCCACATTTCAGAGAAGTCTTTATAAGAGCCACCGAATATTAGCTTTATCTTATCTGAGACAGTAGACCTTCCCAAGTTTCTCAGCATGGCAGTGCCTCCTGTGTCAGGCTCGATGAATGCGTATATCGTTTTGATCCTAAGATCAGCTAGGGATTCTTCGATAAGTGATTCATTCCAAACACTAACACCAGGCAGTCCAATTGCAGGGTATCCATTAGTCCATAGAGTTAGGCAATCAGACTCTCCTTCGCATAAGAACACATATCCCTTTTCATAGGCGTCCTTCATTCTCCATCTCCCATACAGCCCTGCGTCTCTGGCACTTGACCCTGTTTTCCATATGAACTTTTTACTTCCGCTCATAGTCAATCGAATACGAGTTGCAAGGAGTCCTCCAGTTTCATCTATGTATTCAAACGATAGGGCAGGGTGATTAAAATTTTGGATTTCAGATATGTAATTATCTAATAGAAAAGAAACATCAAACCCTTTAGCATCTGCAAACTTTTGGATTGTTAACCCTATTGGGTCTGGGTTTCTTGGAACGAAAGTTTTGCTTGGAGGAAGAAAGCTCCTGTAATGCTTGAGTATCTCAGGAGTAAGGCATCCACTATGGCATTTTATTAAGAGTGTTCCTCTCTCAGTCGTAACGCTCATTGACGGTTCCGTATCATCATGCATAGGACAATGAACATTTCCTCCATTAGTCCGGCATTCGCAACGATTTCTTCCGCATACCGCCTGATCTCTAACGAGTTCTTCTGTTACTAAATTTGTATACATTTAAAAATTCCTTGTAATTTAATGAGCAGTTTCAACTCATGCTCAGGAGTTTTCCCACACCTGCTGTAACATCACCATCTAGTTCACAGGATTATCGGAGTTTGAATTTTGCTATGCACGGAGAAGGTAATGAAAAACCTAGAATGCACAGGATTTAACGTCTACCGTAACCAACAGACGGACGGTTACACTCCTTGTGGGTGGTATTAAGTTCCTTGTTTTTTCCACTTACCTCTATCTGACTGCCACTTCTTAAGGGAACACGCATGAAGGAATGCCTCCCTTGCGGATTCCATATCTGCAACTTCTCTATACTTTATTGTAAATTCCGAGTCGTCTTGAGGTGCATCTTTGGGTAGCTTAACCACCATCCCCTTAATTTCCTGAACAGGGATACCAGTACAGTATTCAAGGCATAAAGAATAAGCACCTAGTTGTAACGCCATCTCTGGGTAAGGACTCCATCGAGTATCTGATCCTCCTGTTTTATAATCGACAATATAAATTGTTGATCCTCTCCTGGCTATTAAGTCTGCGGTTCCTGCAAAAGAGATTCCATTATCTCTCCAGTAGAATGATTGTTCTGTTTTTATTATTTCCAAATCCACAGAACTTGCCCACTCGTGCCATGCCTTAGCAACAAGGCGCAGGTCAGGAGGAACTGCAAAGTAGCTAGTGCCATCTGCAAGTTGTTGGACTAAAGCATGCGCCCTAGTCCCGTAGTTTGCAGCAGTATCTTTCCTTTCGTCAGGATATTTTCGAGCCGACTCGATAACTTCAGATATCTTAGATGCTTGAAAGTTCTCTTTCACATAATCAAGAGCGATGTTCATCATCCATTTTCTAAGTGCAGGTTTCTCGATTACAGAAAGCATAGTAGAAACCCTATGGAAATCAGTAGCCTTACCTCCTTCAATACGAGGGTCATCTTTCACGACATAAAACTTTTCGTTATCGGAAATAGAAACTCGTTCTGAAACCTTATCCAGTTCTGCCTCTAATGTGCTTGTCATATACATTAATCGCCCTCAATTTGTAACATCATTTGAGTATAAAGATCATAAGCCAAATTCTGAACTGTCTCTGCGAGGACAGGAGAGATACTCTCTCTGAAATTCACGAGGTATTCTTCAGCGTCTTTAACTTCAACCCTTTCATTAACATTAATTCCAATCTGACTTCCAAGTGCAGCTGCGACTAACTGGGAGGCGTCGTGCGAGAGAGCCAGCCATGTAATCCGCTTGTCCTTTTCATCCATCCCTATAGGAACAGCCGTAGTAGTAGGTGGTGCGACAGGTTGAGGTGCAGGTGCAGGTGCAGGTGTAAACGGCACAATTTTAGGTGCAGGTGAGGGTGCTGTTGCTGCGGATGGTGCTGCCACAGCAGGCAAGTCAAGCCATCTTATAATATCCCACTTCCACATCCAGTCTCTGGTTCCATCGTGAGGGTTACCGTCTTTGTTGTTCTTCACTGCGCCACGCCTGACTTCAGCCCGATAGGTTCCTGGCGTTAATGTAGGTGCAGTATCCTGGTAAATCCATACACGGTCAGGCCACTTAGCATTTGCCGATGACCATTCCCATTTAACGTGAACTTCCCATTGGGCAATTCCCATTCGATCTTCTGCGGGTATTACCTTTTCTACTTGAATAGTAGTTTCGATAGTGTCTGTAATTTGACTTGTCATTATAGCTCCTTTAATCAATAAACATTACTCCCGAAGGTGGCTCAGTTCTTACAGGCTCTTCGGGCTTTACAATTGCTGTAGCGGTGTTGTCTGCGGTTCTCAAATCTTCCAGTCGTTCCCTCAGATCATCCACATCAGCAGGATAGAAATAGATACCACGTTCAATTGTGGTTGACGAAATTTTACCTGAGTTTCTGTGCCTTCTCAGGCTTTCGTAATGATAGGAATTTATTATGTCCGAGTTCTCGACGATCCTATCAGTCGCCTCGTGCAAATTTAGCATGGGTGTTTGATGTGAACACCTCTCGCATTTAATATTAATCACTCCGTGTCACCTCCTTCAAAGTTTAATTTCTCTAGTTGTTTATTCCAAAAATTAAAATCTTCTCCTTCCTTTTCTTGTTTATCCATCCATTTGCTGTAGCTATTCCAGACATCAACGACTGCATCCACAGGGATTATAAATGGTCTTGAGTTTCCGACAAAGGCTAAGACGCAAGCGTTCATTGAGCCAGGCGGATAGTTCCCTGCGACCAGAGTAATCTTTAGCCCTGTCATAGGGCATGTGAAATGCACTGTGTCTGGTCGTTCATCTGGTGAAATATTCATTAGTCAGCCTCCTTCCTAATATAGTTTACCTTGCTACTCGATAGACTGTTGTACGTTGGTCAGGCACACCTCCTTCCGTTCCTTTAATGAATGGCTCAATGTAAATTAGTTTTGTAAGCGTCCGTCCGATCCCGTGAGGCTGTTGCCTGTAGTGACCTGTCACCCAGTGCTGCCTCATAGGGTTCTTGTCTTTCTTAGATGAATCAGCTCCATCACCGTAGGCAATGTCGTCAGAGACTTGCTTACCATTACGCTCTATCTTCCGCAGGTTGACAACCTTAATAGGGTTTACAATATCTTTAGAATGTTTCCCTGCCTGCCTGCCTAACCTCTTCCGCTCGGTTCGGTCAATGTTTTCTTCTCGTGTAACCGATGCTTTAGATAACATGAAGTTGAGAATCTTGACTGCCATGTCAACGACCTCTCCATCAGGGTTGTCCGAACTTTGACCGCGAGATTCGTCTTCCAGCAATTGTGGGTACTTTGCTCCCACTGCAAACATCGGTGAACGGATAATATATTTAGTCGCCTCTATATCCCAGAACCATTCTTCATATCCTTCCTTAATCAAATTATTCTGAGTTTCGGTTGTAGTTAATGCATAGTCGATTAGGAAAGTTCCAGTAGTTGGATTCTCTTTAGAGTCCTTAAGTAAAGTAATAGATATCCAGGGAACTTCATAAGTATCCGCATCTGTAGTTAATGCATAACGTGCCTTTAATACACAGGGAGTTTCAAATACTATGAAATAATTAGCAAAAAAACCCTTCCTGTCAGATAACCACTCAGGAGGCTCGGACGAACCAACTTGGAAATTTTCAGGCGCATCCACTCCTGATGTTGGTACTATTTTTGTTCCCATATCAGGCAACAGGTCAAATGTTATATCGTGTTCAGGCAGAGGCATGCGTAAAGCAGCCTCCCTGGTTCTGTCCGCCATCAAGACTGGTTTAGATATAGGGTCTCCAATTATTTTCCGTATGGCGTGAGCAATCTTTATTTGTAGTTCTTGCAGTGCTGGTAAGGAAGTACCGTCATCAAGTTTCGCACGCATTCCAGACCACCCGTAAGCCATCATAGCTCTTTGGACTTTGTCTTCATCTACTATTTCACCTTTAATCTTCCCATCCTCTGCATACTCTTTCACTCCACATAGATTTGTTCCATAGTTTCCGAATGATTGCATAAAAAATCTTTCAGATAACTTTTCTTGTTGAATTGGATCAGGGAATCCAGTTAACGGCAATCTTGAAGTATGGAGCAGGTTCCAATTCCAATTTGGCACTTCCACGTCCTCCCCACTCTCTACATCATGGAATAAGACAGACTTACCTTCACGGACAAAACTCTCTATTGAATATTTAATCTGCTTAGAGACAAGCTCCTTGCATGCAATAGCCTGCCAGACCTGTGTGTGACGGTATGGAGTTGCTAGCTTTTTCTTTAAATAATGGTTTGATTTATCATCCAGATATTTCTTAACGAGGAGTGCCATCTCGTAATGCGACAAACTTGTGACTCCAGGTTTGCCTAGTCCAACAAGATACTCGCCAGCACTTTCACTAAATATAGTCCCTATCTCTTTCCAAATCTCTGACCCATTAAATAACTCTGTAATTCGTTCATCGTGTGAGTGGCTTAAAGAACGGACATCTACTTTCTCTCCTGCATTAGTAAAGCTCTTCCATTTTTCTTCCTTCTCTTGAGCATACCTGCCTGGGGCAGCTATCCTCACAGCAGATTCCTCTTCACCCACCCACAATGTCTCCTGAATCATACCCGCTTTCTCAAATTGCTCTAGTCTTTTGTTACTCGCTAATAAGAAATCCCCTTTTCCTTCCATCGTCCGTAGATTCAAACTTTTCTTAGCCCTAACTATCTTGTTACCCTTATGCACAGCGTCGTGTTCTTCTCTTCTACGTTTTTTCCTGTCACCGTCTCCCAAGTCGATACCTTTGGCCTCCGCTATGTCGCGCATGAGTTTTCGATGTGCGAATCTACGTTGTCTCCTATTCATATCACGCCTCCTCTCGATCTAGGTGTTGGCATATACACACACCTGCCGTACCGCTATATGGCTTGAACTCAGCGCAGGAATCGCAGTAGTTGTTATAAAAGTAGCTATGCCATATCCCATCCCACTTGCAGTAATAGTAGACTCTTCCGTTCTCGCAATCAGGGAGACATTCAAGTGGTTCGGGAGGATCGATTGGAGCCTCTGGGATGTACCAATTCATCAGTTCACCTCGCTCCTACAAAGAACTGATCGTTAACTTTCTTGATAGCCTTTTTCATTTCGTTAAAATCATATTCTCTCTGTTCACCAAAGCTGCTACGGAAGTGCAATCGTTCAACGATATTAAAGTTCTTGTCTATAACATAAGTACCATTGTCACCATTATCTGTGTCAAGCCTGTCAACATTCTCAACACCGATGGATAGAATACCACCAAAGAAATTACCCATCATTTGTGCTAGTCGTGCTATACCGTAATCATCTCCACGCAAGCCATACTCTTTTGCAACTTCTAACAGTGGCTCTACTGTATCTGCGCCTCCGCCCCAGTGTAAATATATTCCGGCCTCTACGCCTTGCATTTGAATTACTGCTCTATTACCCATTGATCTGCTCCTTTGTGTGTTTGTTGTATCTCAGTAAAGTCTGAGTCATAAACTCCGATTCCAGTTTAAGTTCTTCTTGCCTGGTGTAAGGCCTGTTCAATCCTGCGAGCTTAACCCACCTATCGTATTCCGCAGGGATTTGTTCTTCCTTTATACCAAGATCAAGAAATTCTTGGTAGAGCTGTTTCATTGCGCCCATAAATCCTCCTCAACTTATGTGTTTTGATGTGTTTGTGCCGTGTTTGTCTATGTATTATACCATATGTTTTGACAAATGCAAGTACGATCTTATGTTGCCATTAAATTCCTGGATAACTTTGAGTTTGTCCTCTTCCATGAGTTCGCTCCAGTTACTAAGACCAGTACTTCTGTTATAGTAAAACTCTAGTTCTTGTTCTGTAATCCCTACGATATAATCCATTAGTTCTCCTTGAAATCTTCTTTAAGAATAATGCCTGATATCTCACCACCACAATCTTTACAGGCATCGTTCAATCCTTCAATCCTGTCTCCAATTTTCCCATATTCGTTCGGGTTCGGGTCAATCCATGCGGGTTCCCAAACATTTTCACTACCGCAATCTGGACATACATAAATGTCATTACAATTACCCATTATTATTCTCCTTTCGATAGTTCTTCAATGCTTTACGGGCTTGCTTAAGTGTGTCGTGTTCTCCGAATTCTCCTATTTCTCTAACGTGGTCATTTTCTCCCCTTAATTGTCGAACTGTGTAGACCCTTGTATCGTCTCTGAAACTTCTTGATTCTGATGTTATGAAATAATCATCCTGCAATACGGCCTCAATTCTACTTTTGAAAAATCGCATTGTTTCCTTGTCGAAGAAATGTCCCTTCGGATTTAATCTGTAATACTTTGCTTTTAAATCTGTTGATGTTAGTTTCATTTTTATTCTCCTTGATGTGTATATTCTTCGATAACTTCGTGACAATTTCCACATGCTAGATATTGCGTCGGGTTTTCTGATAAAAATCCTTCGTCAAATTCTTGCCATTCATCACTGACGAATACTGGATGTACTAAATTTCCTTCACTATCAGTAGTTTCGTACCATATTCCATTATCATCCGTGCAAGGCCTGAATTTCGCTCTATCTTCTTCAGTACCGTGTACTTTTCCATCATCCGAAAATCTTTTCACCGTGCAGTCTATACAGTGGTAGTCTGCTTCGTATGTGTATGCAATTATATCTGTTGCGTGTTTATACATTATTATTCTCCTTCACATTTCAAAATATTTACATGATCCCAGTCTATTTCGTGTCGACTCCACACATTGCCACATAGTGCGCAAGTCTCAACGTTAATTTCTACAATTTCTACATCCATTTCTAGTCTCATTCTAAAAGCTCCTTGTGTTGTGTTTGTTTATTCGGTTCCCCAGTCAGGAACGCGATGTAAATGCGTGAATAGTTTTGCAGTTTTTCTCAGGTGTTTTTCAACTTTTTTCAAATCATCCATCAACTGTTGTTTTTCTTCCTGCTCATATAAATTATCGTTATAATCTGATTCAGTGCAGACGATTTCATCACTAATATTTTCTGTTAATGTGATTAATTCATAAATGTATTCTAGTTGTTTTTCATTCATTGTTTCAGGTAGTTTTTTAGTCATTTGAAAAGCTCCTTGTGTTGTGTTTTGTGTAAATCCTGGTCAAACTGCGCGGGGTTTATTGTCTGGGGATTCTAAGAGTGTCCCCAGTAAATACCCAGATCTCGAAATAGTTAAGACACCTTACATGTACATACCATTCAAAATCTTTTTGGTATACATTAAACCCTAAATTAAATTGTCTGCTTGTTTGATTCATCCGTGTTTTGGTCGTATTAGTTTTGTACCCTCCAGTTTTCAAGATTATTTCCTTATCGTTAAAGCTGACAACATCAGTATTGTGATATTTAACTTTTGTGTATTCTCCTTCTCTGTAAATTTTTGTTTTGTGTGTTCCGATT
>CAZBMS010000014.1:0-31605 GCA_964493125.1 uncultured Dehalococcoidia bacterium
GCTCATTTATGGAGCGCGCTGCTGCAAGAAGAGCTGGAGTTGGCTGGTTTGGGAAAAACAGTAACATACTTACTGCAGAACATGGCTCCTGGGTATTCTTGGGGGCGTTGATAACTGATTTGGATCTGGAGCCCGACGAGTCATTAAGGAAAAATTGTGGTAGTTGTGTTACATGTCTGATTGAGTGCCCAACTGGAGCGATAGTTTCTCCATACATAATAGATGCAAAAAGGTGTATATCTTATTTGACCATAGAGAATAGAGGTCCAATTCCCATCGAACTTCGTCCAGCAATAGGCAATTGGGTATTTGGTTGTGATATTTGCCAGGAGGTTTGTCCGGTTAATAGAGATGTGTCTCGGAGTAGCGATGCAGACTTGAAGCCCAAGATGGTTTCTAGTTTGGAATTAATTCCTTTACTTAGTTTGACTCAAGAAGAGTTCTCCTCGAGGTTTAAAAACAGACCTATTAAACGTGCTAAATTGGAGGGATTGAAGCGGAACGCCTGTGTGGCTTTAGGTAACGCTAAGCATATCAGCGCTGTTTCGGCCCTTGGAAGGGTTTTGTTAGAAGATACTAATATTGTGAAGCAGCATGCGGCTTGGGCTCTTGGTCGTATAGGAGGCATGGATGCTAAGTCCATACTGTCAGAAGCTTTAGCTACAGAAAGTGACCATGATGTTCAAAGGGAAATCATTTTGGCAATCGATAGTATTGCTTGATATTTCACGTGGGATTTTCTGAATGCTCCCTTTCTATTCTTTTTTCGAGTTCCTCAGTGTCAATTTGCCTAAGATTGAAGTATTTGGCTTCTGGATGATGGAATACGATAGCACTCACTGACCCTTCAGGTTCCATCATGTATTCTTCCGTAAGCTTGACCCCAATATTCGTTTCTGGGTCAAGGAGATGCCACATTTTGCTTTGGTCTTCTAGGCGAGGGCATGCCGGGTATCCGAACGAGAAGCGTCTACCTTGATATCTCGCTTTGAAAAGGTCTTCTTTACTTAGCGGAGATCTTTCTCCTATGCCCCACATAGCCCTGATTCGTTCGTGTATTAATTCGGCAAAACCTTCGGCGCCTTCCAATGCAAGCAGTTGGAGGATATGTGACTTCAGGAAATCTCCATCCGATTTCCATTTCTCAGCCAGATCTCGTATCCCAGGTCCGATAGAGGTTACGAACATGGCTACGTAGTCCACAGCTCCAGAGTTAATGTCTTGTAAGTAGTCAGCTAAAGACAAACCATCCCCGGTTCTCTGTCTCCCAAATTTGAAACGCTCGAGTTCTTTAGATCCGTCAGGAGATAATATTACTACGTCATCTCCTTCCGATGCGGATCTAAAGAACTTATATATAGCCTTGGCTCTTATATCGGAACGCGCTAGCATTATTTCTTCGACTTCTTTCACGTGATCCCTGAGCTCTACAGCTTTGGCATCTCCTTTATTCAACAGATCTAGGAATCGTCCTCGAAAGCCTAGGTGACGCACGTAAAGCATGGTTGGATTTATGTAAGGAAATATTTCTGATAAGTCATAGTCCTCGATGACGTGAGTTATAGCATCTGGTGGCTTGGGGGGCGCAGTGACATTACTTAGAGTCACTTGTTTTTTGTCCACTTTGGGTTGAGATAGTTCTCTTGTTTGCCTAGATTCCTCTTCACGTAGGAGATTTGAATACTCCTCATCCAATTTAAAACGCAGTTTGTCTCTCTCTTGTTCGTCAATCAAATCTCCAGTGAGAGCCAGTCCTGCCATGGCGTCTTGTGAGTAAACGACCATCCCTTTGTATTCTGGTGCTATCCGAAGTCTTGTGAATTTATTGCTAAGAGCAGCTCCACCAACTAAAACTGGTACTTTCAATCCAGCGCTTTGGAAGTCTCGCACAGTATCTACCATCATCTGAGCTGACTTGACTAGAAGACCTGAAAGTCCTATGACGTCAGGTGAATATTTCCTGTACGCATCTATCAGATCAAAGGGGGGGATTTTGATTCCTAAGTTTATGACTTTGTACCCGTTGTTTGAGAGTATTATGTCTACCAAATTCTTGCCTATGTCGTGGACGTCGCCTTTTACTGTCGCGAGTATTACTGTTCCGCGAGAAGCGACTTCACCTGCAGATTCCATATATGGTTCAAGATGACTGACAGCTGACTTCATCGCTTCCGCAGACTCAAGCACTTCAGCGACTATCAGTTCATTTTTTCCGAATAACCTACCTACTTCATCCATGCCGTTCATAAGAGGGCCATTTATGATATCTAGCGGCGAGACTGTTTTGAGAAGTTCGTCCAAATCCTCTATCAAACCTTCCTTACTTCCTTCGATTACGCAGTTAGCGATACGTTTTTCGATAGGTATGCTCTGTCGGCCCACAACAGGTTTGTTGGATGATCTCTGACGAAAATGTGCCGCGAAGGCTTTAATAGGGTCTTCACCTCGTGACCATATCAAGTCCTCACAAATCTTCTTGTCTTCTTCAGAAATAGAGGCGTACCGCATCATGCCTTCTGAATTAACGATAGCAAGATCCAAGCCTGCTTGAACACAGTGGTAAAGGAAGACAGAATTTAGGACCTCTCGTCCAGCAGGTGGTAGGCCGAATGAAACATTGGATATACCTAAAATTGTTTTCGCTTTGGGCAATGCTTTCTTTATAAGCCTGACGCCTTCAATTGTTTCTACTCCGGCGCCGATGTAGTTCTGATCTCCCGTCCCTATTGGAAATACCAATGGGTCGAATATTATGTCTTCCTCAGGTACTTCGTACTTGTTGGTCAATAGGTCGTTTGACCTTACAGCAATTTCTAACTTACGTTCTCGAGTTATTGCCTGGGCTTGATCCTTGTCTTCATCTATGCAACCTACAATTAGAGCTGCCCCATAACGGCGAGATAGCGGGACGACAGTTTTGAATCTATCTTCACCATCCTCGAGATTGATAGAGTTGATTATACTTTTACCAGGTGTTCTCCTTAAGGCTTCCTCTATTACAGAGTCGTCAGTTGAGTCTATTACTATGGGAGCCTTTATTTTCCTAGTTAATACTTTGAGGAAATTTGTTATATCAGAAATTTCGTTTCTGTCAGGATCTTGTAAGCAGACGTCTACTATGTGAGCCCCGCTACGTATTTGATGTCTACCTATCTCCGCGGCTTCTTCTATTTTACCCTCGGAAATTAGCCGTTTAAAACGTCTACTTCCTAGTACGTTTGTGCGCTCTCCAACTATAACTGGTTTTGTGTCATCATTGATAACAAGCGCTTCTAGACCAGACACTTCAGTTATTTGATCCGGAACGTGTGACCGAGGGATACTGCCTTGGCTAATGTCAAATAGCTTCTGTATGTGCTCTGGCGTCGTTCCGCAGCAACCTCCTATAACGTTCAGCCATCCTAAATTTAAGTACTCATTGATAGTTGTGGCTATTCTTTCTGGAGTCTCGTTATAGTTACCGTCTTCGTCAGGGAGGCCAGCATTTGGAATTGCGGTTACTGGGAAACGCGACAGTGCACTTAAAGTACGAAGATGATCTCTCATGAATTCAGGGCCAGTCGCACAATTCAGACCTACCCACAAAAGTTCTCGATGGGAAATTGAATTATAGAACGCTTCAATGTCTTGACCTCCTAGTGTGGTCCCCATAGTTTCTATAGTGCACTGGATTGCGATTGGAACTTCAACGCCTAGATCATTATTTGCTCTGTCTATACCTTCCAAAGCTGCTTTAACATTTAAAGTATCTTGAGAAGTCTCTATTAGTAGTAAGTCTACTTTTCCTTCTATGAGTCCAAGGGCTTGTACTCTATAGTGTTCTGCAAGATCTTCCCATGTTACTCCGCCAGTAACTGAAATAGCTTTTGTTGTTGGTCCCATGGAGCCAGCAACAAACCGTGGCCACTCTTTCGAAGAAAATTCGTCTGCTGCTTGTCGAGCTATTTCAGCCGACAGCCGACTAATTAATAAAGCCTGATCTTCCAGGTCGTATTCCGCTAAAACCATAGGGGTACTTCCAAAGGAATTCGTCTCTATGATATCTGCGCCTGATGCGAGAAAGCTGCGGTGAATTGTTTTAACGAGTTCAGGTTTGGTTACATTAAGATATTCGTTGCATCCTTCATATTCTTCACCGCCAAAATCTTGTGCGCTAAGAGACAGATTTTGGATACTAGTTCCCATGGCGCCATCAACTACTATGACTCGGTCTCGCATAAGTTGACACAATTTTTCTATCCGGCTTTTTTCGGTTATGTTAGTCATTCGCCAATCAATTATAACTAATTATCTCTAATGGTGCCCAACTAGTTAGTTTAACTGCAATCTTGGCATGGAGAGTACAGTGGAATTGAATCTAATTATATTTTCACTAATTAGGCACAAAATAGACGCCACACTTGATTATGAGAAGACTTTTTTATTTATGAATATGGCTGATTTATGTAGAGATAGCGGAAATGCCTGCGACTATAAATACAGTTGACAACAATTTGATTAGGATCGACTCATTTGATGTATCTTCTCCTAAAACCCCGGCCCAAACTTTTGTTATACCTATACTGTATATGAACGTAAATAAAATGCTGGCTGCAGAGACTGTTGTAACTAGGGAAGCGGGACCAAGAGACAATGCCCACAGCAGCAAGATACTTCCTACTTGCGCAGTTAAGAACTGATTTGTCATGATCAATATCAGAGCTGGGCTACGTTGATTAATCAGGTCTTTCACATCAGTAATCGCCTTTGATCTGAAAGCAAAACACACTAGAATCAATCCAAACGTAACATTTCTCAAACCTTGTGTGTACAAAATTGGCAGTTCTTCAACTGCGAGTTTGCCCATTACATTCGCAGCACCGAACAGAATCGCTGAAAATATAAGTGAGTAGAAAGACTTATGCAGGAAAATTTTACTAGTATGAATATCTAGTTTAAGTGATATTAGAATACTTCCAAGAACAGCGATAACTATGCCTGCCCATTGGATAATGGATATGGACTCGTTCAATATGAATAGTGCGAGAAGAGCAGCAAATATGGGCGAGCATTGAGTTATAGGTACTGTGCGAGATACTTCTTGTGTGTACAAAACCCTTTGTAGCAATATTACTGCGAATGCAATAAAAGCTCCGGAGGCTACAGCTGAAATGTTGACAAAAAAAGTGGTTTCGTTTGGTATTCCTGAGAAACAAAACAGAACAAATCCTACGATCGTATCTGTTACGCCGATTAGTAAGATTAGGCTAAGTGGTGTTCTTATGTATTTATGAAGAACAGCTTTGTCGGATACGTGAATTAGGCCCCGAAATGCTGAGCTTGCCAATGTAATAATTAACCAGGCCATTCGTAACTCATTCTATTTCCTGAGTCTGCATTATGTATTTTGAAAGACTATGAATTGTAATTCTGGTAGATTTCCCATTATTCAAGGAATATTATTCCTCTATGAGGAAGTTAATGGAAATTTTTGTTGTAGTCATTTTAGCCGTCATACTTATTGCAATTGTAACTGCAATAGCAACTCCGTCAGGGAGATTGGCAGTGAAGACGGCTTTGTTTATTCCAGAAGTGGTATCGAGGATTCCAGTAAAGCCACAGCGATTTTTTGTGGGTGAACCGCAGAAAAGGTCTGGTCAGTTAGAGATATCTGATGGTGTGTCAGCAGAAATTGATATATATGAACCAGCTAAAGATGGGATATACCCCGGAGTCGTTTTGTTTTTGGGAGTTGTTCCAGCTGGCAGGGAAGATGAAAGGGTAGTGAATTTAGCAAAAGCTTTAGCCAGATCGGGAATAGTGGTGTTAATTCCTTGGTCGGATGCGATGATGACATCCTACAGGATAGACATGGAAGCGGCGGATCTATTGGTGGCTTCATATCAATTCCTAGAGGATATGGAATCTGTAGATGAAAACCAGATAGGACTTACTGGATTTTGTGTAGGAGCATCTTTTGCTGCATTGGCAGGTCAGGATGAACGAATTAGAAATAAGGTAGCTTATGTAAATTTATTTGGTCCATATTTCGATGCGCGTGAACTGTTGTTGTCGATATCGAGTTATAGCCAAAATTTAGATGGAGTAGTTGAGCGATGGGATCCTAGGGAGGACGCAAGGGAGGTATTTGCAACGCATTTGATTGAGGCAGTGTCAGATAACGCAGAGAGACTGTTTCTTAAAGATGTCCTTATGGGGAAAGGTTCTTATCGTGATCATAAGTCACAGCCTCTCTCAGCCGTAGGGGAAACGGTTTACAAATTACTGTCCGATCCTGATAGGGAAGAGGCTGAGAGGCTGCTCAGGGACTTGCCTAGTAGTTTCCTTGAGGATTTGGAGTCCATTTCGCCCAAGTCAAACATACATAGTTTAGAAGCGCCTATTCTCTTAATGCATGATAGGTATGACAAGGCAGTTCCAGTCTCCGAATCTAGAGAGATGGTACGCTCGTTAGAACCTCGGGGAGTAACATATACAGAGTTCTTGATATTCGAACATGTTGATCCAAACAGGGATTTACCAATTTCTACAGTATTAAAAGAATTGTGGAAATTGTATCTTCACATGTATAACGTAATGAAATTTGCATCATGATTATGAACATGTAGCTAAGAACTAACCTAACCGTGGTAGAATGGATCAATTGTCACTCTGTTTTATGGAGCAAAAATGGGTAGAAGTTATTGGGCTGTAGTGTTAACTCCTGAGAATTATTCGATAACGAAGAAGAAGGGATTTAAACTACAGGGCTTAAAGAGCACACAAAAGAAAAAGGTTCGGCGAATCGAAGTTGGGGATCGGATGTTGTTCTACATTACTGGGCTGCAGGTATTCGCTGCTGTAGCGACTGTTACATCAACGTTTTTTGAGGACACTACGAAGATCTGGAGTAGCCATGATGAAGAAGAAGTTTTTCCATATAGGGTTAATATAGAATCTGATTTTGTGCTTGATGAACCTGAATATATTGATGCCCATCAGATTGTTCCACGTATGGACTTTGTAAAGAAATGGATACCAGAATTTTGGCCACTGGCCTTCGTCGGAGATTTGCATATCATACCCAAAGCTGATTTGTTTTTGATAGAGGGCGAAATGGAAAGGATCCATCGTATGAATCCTAGGAAGAATAATAGTAGAACCAAAAAGTCTGCAAAGACTTTGTGATCGAAGCAGGTTGCCGATTATTTTCAAACTAGTAGCCTCAATTGGGGAAGTAAGTTTTGGGTGTGATCAAAACGGTAGCACATCATTTTTTCGGTTGAACTATGATACATCGCATAATTAGAGCTTGTTTATTCGACGGAAATCTTTACTACGAACTGGCAGATGATCAGGGCGCCACTTCTCAGGCTTTTGTTGTCGTATTACTGGGTGGGCTTGCTGTATCAATAGGACTGGTTTTTGGAGTAGCAATTGGATACGATCTGTCTGGATACGTGTTGATCACAGTACGAAGCGTATCGAGTGCAATATGTTCGTGGTTTATAGTTGGATTGTTTGCCACTGGTATAGGTAGGTTGCTTAGAAGAAAGACCCGACTTAGTTACATGTTGACTAGTTTAGGGTTTGCACGTGCACCTGAGTTGCTTTCGATTGTATTAGCGGTCGCATATTTCAGTGAGGCTTTAGCCTTGTTTTTTAACGCAGTAATTTTAGTTTGGGTGACTTTGAACGTTTCTAGAGGTGTGAGCAGGACTATAGATATGCCTTTTTCGGTTGGATTGTGGATTGGAATAGTGGGATTAATAATAATGATACAAGTCAGAAATATTTTCATAAATGTGATGCTTTAGGTATAATTAACATCCGACTTCAAGGCTTTAATGGACTTACCTAAAATAGTGTCAAGGCAAAAAACAGTATTCCGAGCGTATCTCCTCCCAGTTCAGATCGTTGTTGGTGTGGGTTTGAGCGGAACCCTTATTTGGTTAATGATTAGGGGCTTGGAATGGAAAGAGCTCATTCATACACTTAACTCATTTCCGGCACACCTTTTTATTTTGGCACTCGCTGTGTTTTTGGTTGGGATAGCTGCTCGAGCGATGAGATGGTACGTCCTTTTGAGGGGAGAGCGGATAAGTTTTCTCCGGTTATTGCTTGTCCAAAACGCTGGTATAGGATTGAATAATTTATCTCCTGTACGATTGGTAAGTGAACCGGTGCAACTCGCGATGGTTATTAGGGGTGGAGGGGTGAATTCAGCAACTGCATTGGCAACCCTAGTAATTGAGCATCTGATGGATGTCTTTGCGGTTGGATCAATCTTGGCGATCAGTATGATACTAATACCTGAACTTAGGGGATTTAGTATTCAGTTAGGGGCAGTGATAATTCTTGCACTGATCACATTGCTTGTTTTACTTGCTATAGCCAAGGGCATGGATGCTGTTCCGGGATCTAACAGAATACCTTTTTTAAAAAGGGCATTGGCTGCTGTTAAGTCAGTAGGGAATTCACCAGTAAATCTCATAGTTTCTTTTCTTTCCACTGTCACACATTGGGGATTACTCAGTCTAAGTGGGTGGATTATAGGGTACGGTTTGGGTATAGATATACCTGTCCCCGCGATGGTTGTGTTAATTATGGGAGGGGTATTTTTCGTTTCAATTGTCCCATCGGCACCTGGCGGGATTGGTACTTTTCACGGCGCCGTTGTGTTTACTATGGGTAGATTGGGTATTGTTGGAGAACCAGCTTTGATCTTCGCTTTGATTGTTCACGTAATTTTGTTTGTCCCATCTACGTTAGTGGCTATTTTTGTTCTTCCACGTGAGGGGATCAAGCTTTTTGGTAAGCTTGAAAATAAGGTGACTAATGACAACGATGAGGAGCAATCGTAGCGACTTTGTTTTGAATAGAATTATTTTAGGCATCCCTAAGGTGTTGAACAGCAAATTTTTTGGGTTGCTTCTTCTATGCAATCTAATTATAGCGGCTGGTTGTTCTATTGATTCGACTCGGTCAACTAATGCACCAACTGATTTGCATACTTCGACGTCGGACAGCAACTTTGATGCTAATGTGATTCAACCCACTCCAACCAAAGAGAAGCTTACGATAGTATCTACGCCTTTGCCATTGGATAACACGAATTCCCCTATAGGTGAGATTAAAGGAACCGTAATTGTTGCTGCTGCTGCTATCCCAGCCAACCAGGAGGTCCACAGAGAAATTGTTGATGGAATTATTGAGCTTGGTCCTGGTTTAGCGTATAGCAGGTTATTGAGATTTAAGTCTGGATCCAATGTAAATTTGCCAAGTATGATAGTTGAATGTGAACTTTGTGTAAGTTGGGAAACCCCAGATCCTCTTACGTATATTTTCCAGTTAAGAGATGATGTTAAATGGCAAGAGTCCGATCCTTTGCTGGGCAGAAAATTGATTGCATCGGATGTGGAATTCTCTCTTAATCGCGTACGTAATACTGGATGGGCTGCAGCGTCATTATTGCAGTCGATCGATTATGTTGAAGCCAAAGGCGATAACTCAGTGATAATTCATTTAGCTTATCGAGATTCGGATTTCTTGATTCAATTGGCCAATGGAATCAACAGAATAATAGCACCTGAGGCAGTACTTCCAGACGGTGATTTAAGTAATGGACCTACAGTCGGTAGTGGTCCTTGGTCTATGGATGCATATAAAAAAGAATCTATCAAATTAGAAAGAAATATGGATTACTTTGAAGGAGGAGTTCCTGGGCTTGAGTCGTTACAAATAATGGCCATACCATCTTCGGAGACCAGAATAGCTGCAATACTTACTGGGCGTGTGGATTTAGTACCATTAGATGTTGATGGGTACGGTCAGCTAAAAGACAATAACGCAAATTTGACGATACGACATTTCCCGGAACAAGGCACTGGTTCTGTGGTTGTTTTTAATACCCGTCGTCCTCCTTTTGATCAGGTTGCTTTGAGGCGGGCAGTACTTTATGGAATAGACCCTTGGAAGGCTATAAATAATGTTTCTTATGGAATAGGCGATGTTTCTATGGGTATTCCTGTTTTGGACTTGGATTGGTTACTTAGCAGGGATCGTATGGAGAGATATCTTGGAAATAAAATCAAGTCTAAACAGTTATTGGCAGACCATTCCGAATCTGGATCTGTACCATTTACGTTGAAAGTAGCAGACTATGGAGACATGTATTTGAATCTTGCTAATGAATACAAAGAGATGTTGGACGAGGTAGGTTTTTCAGTGGATGTGGAGACGCTTAATCCCAGAAGCTATGTGGAAGATTTATGGCAGGGAGATGAATTTCAGGCTTTCTTTGGCCCAGTTACGCCTGCCGATAATCCAAATGCATACCTGTTTGGCTTGCTTCATAGTGAAGGTCGCTGGAATGTGACTGGGAACGTAGATTTAAATTTGGATGAACTAATAGAGAATCAAGCTACAACTTTGATCGATCGGAAACAAAAACTACTTGATATTCAAGAGCATGTGATAGATAAGGCTTTGATGTTTATGCCTGTTACGGGAGCCAGAATATGGGCTTCGAATGGCCGTGTTAGTGATTTTCACCCAAATGTGGTAGGTGGTGAGTATTTTTATTGGGCCCGTCTTAAAGATGCGGGGCAACTAACCTAGGGAATATTAGTTTTAGTGAAGTATGCTAGAGCATTTTTTAACGACTCTATTAGCAGATCTATTTCTTCGGTAGTGTTATATATATAGAAACTTGCTCTCCCAGATGCTGGTAGCCCAATCTTTCTATGCATTGGCATCACGCAATGGTGCCCGGTTCGTATCGCTATCCCGTTTTGATCAAGAAAGGTCCCAAGATCATGAGGGTGAATTTCTGGACTGTGAAAAGCTATCAATCCACCGCGCAAATTAGGGTCGGTCGGCCCCAATATTTTCAAGTATTCCAGAGATTGGAAAGCCTCTAGTCCATATTTGGTGATTTCCATTTCGTGGGACCTTACTTGGTCCATTCCTATGGAATTGAGATAATCTATAGCTGCTCCAAGTGCTATGGCATCAGCGAAGTTGGGAGTACCTGCCTCAAATCGATTCGGAAGGTCATTCCAAGTTGCCCTATCAAACCAGACTTCCCTTACCATTTCCCCACCTCGGAGAAAAGGTTCCATGTCTTCTATAACTGACCGTTTACAGTAAAGGACCCCTATGCCAGGAGGAGCCATGATCTTGTGTCCTGAAAAAGCTAGGAAATCACAGTCTAAGTCAATTACGTCTACAGGCATATGCGGTACACTCTGAGCACTGTCTATGAGAATTTTCGCTCCAACTGTGTGTGCCCTAATCGCTAAATCTTTAACGGGATTGATAGTGCCGAGAAAGTTTGAGACGTGAACTACTGCAATCAACTTAGTTTTTTCATTGATCAGATGATCTATTTGACTGAGATCCAGTAAACCATCGTCAGTGACTGGGATGTGCCTAAGCTTCGCACCAGTTAGTTCCGCAACTTTTTGCCATGGAACGAGATTGCTATGGTGTTCCATTTCTGTCGTGAGAATTTCATCGTTTGGGCCAATATTTTGAATTGCCCAAGTATGTGCGACTAAGTTTATAGCTTCGGTTGTATTTCTTACGAAAATAACTGTTTCTGGCTCTGGGGCATTTATAAAGTCAGCGACCTTATGCCTAGCTTCTTCATAATGGTCAGTAGCTTCCATGCTAAGTGTGTGGACACCTCTATGAACGTTCGAATTAAATTGTTCATAAACAGAAGATAGCGCGTCTATGACTTGACGTGGCTTTTGAGAAGTAGCAGCGTTGTCCAGATAGACTAATTGTTGCCCGTTTACTATCCGGGATAGTATTGGGAAATCTGCCCTTATTTGGTTTGAATTAAACAATGTTGCTCCGTTATTTTTCCAGTTCCAAGATTGCATCTTGGAGTGTACTCCAAGTGAGAAGTGCACATTTGATACGGACTGGATACTCACGCACTCCTTGTAGAATAGTCAGCGAGCCTAAGTTTTCTTCTTCTACTTGAGTTAGCGCCTTCCCTTGCATCATTTCTTTGAAAACTGTTACGAGTTTCTTAGCTTCTTCTATTGTGTGGCTTTGGATTGCCTCAGTCATCATTGAGGCTGAAGATTGGCTTATAGCACATCCTTCGCCGTTGAATCCAACCTCCGAAATGGTTCCTAGTTCGCCTAATTTTGCGGTAATAACTACTCGGTCACCGCAAAACGGATTGAACCCTTCCGAGTGAATTTCGGCGTTTTCCAACAATCCGTAATTACGGGGTTTTTTGTAATGATCTAAAACTATTTCTTGATATAGAGAGTCTAAACTTTCAGAAGCCATAATTTGCAATACCCTTAATTACGTTACTACGTGAATTCTCTAGGTTGGATCAATTATTATCCATTGATCTAATTTAGAGTGTACCAGATCACTGACGTGATCTCGCAAATCAGGATCATCAATGCTGTCTATTACCTCTGCTACGAAACCATGTATTATCAATTTGCGGGCAGTTATTTCGTCGAGCCCGTGTGATCTCAGATAAAACATTGAATCGTCGTCAATCTGTCCGCAAGCTGCCCCGTGGCCACATTTTACATCATCGGTATAAACCCAAAAGGCTGGTTTAGTATCTGCTTCAGCCTCATTCGATAGTAGGAGATTCTTATCTACTTGGTAAGCGTCAACTCCTCCTGCACCTTCCCGTACTATTATGCTTCCGTGGAAAACTGATCTGGATTGTTCATCTAGAATTCCTTTGTAAAGTTCTCTAGCGAAAGTATTGCCTTTAATGTGCTCTATAATCACTTGGTTATCAACATGTTGTTGGCCAGTAGTCATGTATAGCCCATTCAGTTTGGTAGATCCACCTTCACCTGCCATTCGAGTGTTCAGGTTGTTCCTTATTATGTCTCCGCCCAAATCTATATTTACGGAAGAGAAATGAGCATCTCTGTTAACTAGTGCTTCGGTATTGGTTATATGAAAGGCATTTGTTGGATGTCTCTGTAATTTGTAATATTTGAGACTAGCATTATTGTCTATGACTAATTCAGCAACTGCATTCGATAAGTACACATTACCTTCAATGCCTGTGTGTGTTTCTATGATACTTGCGGAAGAGCTCTCTTCTAGATGTATAAATACCCTAGGGTAAATTGCTACCTCAGAGTCGTGTGAGCTAGTTATAAACAGTAGGTGAATTGGAGAATCTAAGATTGTTCCTGCAGTTAATGTAATGATTGCTCCGTCTTGGAGAAAGGCGGTGTTCAAAGCCGTAAATGCCTCAGTTTCATATTGACTGTAACGTGAGATCTTGTTTTCCAGCCTAACATCATTGTTGTCTAGGGCAGAAGCTAAGCTTGAGAATGACACTCCTTCAGGTAAGTTTTTTACTGAAGAGTAAGCAGGAGAAAATTTACCGTCAATGAATGTGGCTAGGTGAGAAGGGTCTTTAATTATTGAGTGATTATTTATAACTTGAAGATCTACAGAGTTATTTTCTAGTGCCGGTTGAAATTCATGCCTAGCCAACTTGCGTATATCGGTGTACTTCCAAGGTTCGTTTCCCCTTCGTTGCGTTGGTAATCCTAGCTCTTGAAACTTTTTGAAAGCAGATGTCCGTAACTCATTAGCCCATGGTGTTTTGATGGGGTCAATCAGTTTAAATGCTTCGTCGTACGAATTTAGGCTTCTTGATTTTTGGATAGTCATACTAGTGCTTTATCTCTAATTGTGACTGGAGGTTTCCATAATGCCGTCATACCCGTGGTCCTCAATCTGTCGGGCTAGATCTGCCTTCCCTGACTTGACTATTCGGCCGTCCATTAGTATGTGAACGTAATCTGGGCTCAAATAGTTCAATATTCGCTGGTAATGTGTTACTAGCACTATTGCATGATCAGGGTTACGGAAATTGTTTATGCCGTTAGCGACCTCTCTTAAGGCATCTACGTCTAGACCTGAATCCGTTTCGTCAAGTATAGCGAGTTTAGGTTCCAAAAGGGCCATTTGGAATATCTCCATTCTCTTTTTCTCTCCGCCAGAAAAACCCTCATTGACATTCCTTTGTATGAATGTGGGATCGATTTCAAATTGCCCGAGTTTTTCTTTTAGTACTTTGTTAAATTGAATAGGATCCAGCTCTGGCTCGTTATGGCTCTTCCTGATCGAGTTATATGATGCTCTAAGAAATTGATCGAATCTTACTCCTGGTATTTCTACAGGGTGTTGAAACGATAGGAAAAGACCTGCTCTTGCTCGAAATTCGGGCAATATGTCCAACATTGTCGAGCCTTCAAAATTAATAGATCCGTTGAAAATTGTGTATGCCGTGTGACCTGCAATTACATTCGCCAATGTACTTTTTCCGGAACCGTTTGGTCCCATAATTGCGTGGACTTCTCCTTTTTCAACACTAAGCGTCACGCCCTTAAGTATTTCAACGTCTCCTATTCCTGCATGTAACTCTTTGATTTCTAGTAGAGCCATCTATCCAACCGTTCCTTCGAGGTTTGCTTCAAGTAGTCTAGTGGCCTCCACAGCGAATTCGAAAGGAAGCTGTTTAAAAACTTCTTTGCAAAATCCGTTAATTATCATCGTATGGGCGTCCTCTATAGATATACCACGTTGATTGCAATATAGAAGTTGATCTTCGCTCACTCGTGATGTAAATGCCTCATGTTCTAAGTGAGAGGAGTTATTGCTAACCTCAACATATGGGGTTGTGTGAGCCCCACATTGGTCACCAATCAATAGAGAGTCGCATTGGGTGAAATTCCAAGAATTTTCTGCCTTTGGCATTACTCTAACTAGTCCTCTATATGTGTTTTGCCCATGCCCTGCAGATATGCCCTTGGCAATTATGGTGCTTCTGGTATTTTTGCCTATGTGTATCATTTTGGTGCCTGTATCTGCTTGTTGCCGGCCCTTAGCTAGAGCAACGGAGAAGAACTCTCCTACCGAATTATCACCTTGCAGTATTACGCCAGGATACTTCCAAGTTATTGCAGATCCTGTTTCAACTTGTGTCCAAGATATTTTTGAGTTTACGCCGGCGCACTTTCCTCTCTTTGTTACGAAATTATAGATTCCACCCTTGCCATTCTCATCTCCAGGGTACCAGTTTTGTATCGTAGAGTACTTTATTTCAGCGTTATCTAATGCAACCAACTCTACTACGGCAGCGTGTAGTTGATTTTCATCTCTCATAGGGGCGCTGCATCCCTCCAGATAACTGACATAGCTATCTTTATCCGCAATAATTAACGTTCGTTCAAATTGTCCGGTATTTTCAGCGTTGATTCTGAAGTATGTAGTTAATTCCATAGGACATCTGACACCTTTTGGAATGTAGCAGAATGAGCCATCTGAGAACACAGCAGAATTCAATGCTGCGTAAAAATTATCTGAGTAGGGAACTACCGAACCCAAGTACTTTTCTATTAGTTCCGGGTAGTCACGTATCGCTTCAGACATGGAGCCAAATATTATTCCTTTTTCTAGAAGAGTTTCCTTGAATGTTGTTGCTATAGAGACGCTGTCAAATATTGCATCTACGGCTACTCCAGCCAATCGCTTTTGCTCTTCTAGCGGTATGCCCAATTTTTCGTAGGTTTTCAATATCTCAGGGTCAACTTCATCCAGACTGTCCAATTTGGGCATAGATTTTGGAGCTGAGTAGTATGAAATTGACTGGAAATCGATCGGGGGATAGTTCACGTTTGCCCATGAAGGTACTTGCTTCTGATCTAATAGCTTCAAAAAGTGACGAAATGCTTTTAGCCGCCACTCAAGCATGAACTCGGGCTCGCCTTTTTTTTCGGAAATCCATCGGACAGTTTCTTCTGTTAAGCCAGGAGGGGCAGTGTCCTCTTCTATTTCAGTAACCCACCCGTATTTGTAATCTTCGGCGGCTACATCTTTAACGGCTTTGTTCGTTTCGTTTTTTGTTGTCATACGTACTTTCACAATCTATTGTTTAGGTTAATGCCGTGATTTCTCAAGCTGTATCAAAGTGGCGCTGTACTTGGTATAAGGTTCAAACATATAAGATAATCATCGATAGTAGCAAAGGCCAGAAATGTAGTCAATTGAGTTGGAGACTTTGCGCCTGTTAGGTAGTTAATTACTGACCTATAACTTGAAGGATTACTTCCCTAGATCTTGGACCATCAAGTTCGATGAAAAACACGCTTTGCCATTTGCCAAATTGCAATGCTCCATCAATTATGGGAATAGTCTCGCTGGTGCTCATTAGTAAATGTTGGCAGTGTGCGTGTCCATTAGGGCATTCGTCATTGGTCATGTTAACTGTACGAGTCTTGAAGTCGTTATGCCGATAATAATTTTCTTTGGGTGCTAATTTTTGTAAGAACACCTCCATGTCTTCAATTAGGAGAGGTTCATTTTCGTTTACCTTTATAGCACCAGTTGTGTGTTTGGAAAAGATTACTACACACCCGTTCGATATAGTTGACGCGGACACAAAATCGACTACTTGGTCAGTAATGTCAATGAACTCGAATGGCTTGGTTGTCTCTAAGACTAGTCGATTAGTTACCGCTAACATAAGGTTTCCTGTTTGTGGAACAATTCACTAATATCTGTGCATGGCAAAGGTAGCATAGTTTAGTTTATTTTTTCAATATTTTATTCGCCTACCTTTCTTAGTCTGTTACCTAGTTCTAGTTATTAGAAAATCTACAAGCTCTTCAATTTCAAGTCGGAAGTTCGAGGGGAATTTAGCATTCTCAATTTGTTTCATAATTCTAGAGCCCATTTCTTGCGTATTAGCCTCACATTTGTTTTTCGCGTTTGTGTGGTCTAGTGCGACTAGTACTTTCTCGACGTCTCCATCGTCTAATGTAGATTTGTTGAAAACTTTGTTCAAGTCGTCTATAGAAGATTTACGTCCAACTTCCATTGCGTAAACGATCGGGAAACTTTTTTTCTTACGCCTTATGTCGGCACCTACGGGTTTACCAGTCGATTTAACGTCCCCCCAAATACCTAGCATGTCATCACGTATTTGGAACAGTTGCCCAAGTTGCCGGCCTAGCAATGCTAGTGAAGAGGCAAGTTCGTGATCCCCAGTACCAATGAAGCCCCCAATATCCATGGCACAAGAGATGAGAGATGCGGTTTTGAAAGCGACCATCTCAATATATTCTGTAGTGCTTACTTTCATACGCTCTTCGAATGAGATATCTAAATATTGCCCTTTCATCATTTCGAAGCTGCTTTCTGAGAGGCGAGAAGACGCATAAAGGAGTTGTTCTGAAGAAACATCATTAGAAACTTCCCCCATTTGGATAAAAGCTAAGTCGTATAGCAGGCTGCCTATGTGTATTGCCTTATATTCACCCCAAATAGACCAAACAGTTGGCCTATTATGCCGTTGCGTGTCTCGATCCTCAATGTCGTCATGAATCAATGAGAAGTTATGTATTAGCTCTATCGCAACCGCTGGAGCCAACGCGCGTTCAACCTTCCCACCCAAGGATACACATGCGAACAGCATTAGCGCTGGTCTTAGCCTTTTACCTTCAGTGCTTTTTATAGGGTTTCCATTCGGGTTAGACCAGCCCATGTGGTATTCAATTGGTGTTGTAGCGTAGGAGAGTTTGTTGGACACTGCCTCGTGTAACGAGGCATCCAAGATGTCCCGATACGTGGATAGAAATGGGGGTATGTCATAGACATGCTCTATAGGCTGAGACGAGTCCGTATTCATCTTGCAGAATTATATCAGATACACATTTTCCTATTTATTGCGCTAGCATAATAGATTAAACCAAAATTAAAGTCAGTCCTCTTCTTTTTTCTGTGATCTTTTGGTAGCTTGATAATCTAAATGTCAGATGCCATATCAAGTTTATGATGATAAATACTTGCCTTTATTTGTGGGATTGTAGAAAGGTCAATTCCGAGGTCGCTAATGTTTAACGCCGAAGATTTGAGATCAGCAATCGATCGTATGCCTAGGGTGCCCTTGGCTAATATACCTACTCCGATACAGGAACTGCCCAAGCTGACTGAATTCCTTGGAGGCCCACGCATTTTGATTAAGCGTGATGATTTGACTGGTTTGGGATTCGGCGGGAATAAAGTTAGGCATATGGAGTTTTGTATGGGTGATGCCATTGTGAAAGGATGTGACACTTCGGTAAATGCTAACTTATGGATGTCAAATAATTCCCGAATAATTGGAGCTGCCTCCAAAAAGATGGGAATGCGCTACATTTGTGTCGTAGTTGGAGGAAAAAACAAGCCTAAGCAAGGTAACATATTGATATTGGACTTGCTTGGCACTGAGATGCATCTGACTGATTCACGTGATATGGAAGAGGGAACCCGGCTGGCTGCTCAGTTAAGCGAACAAGTTCAGAAAGAAGGGGGAATGCCTTACCTTCACACTTCGGAGCCTATGTCACGAAGCTCAGGGTCTATAGGTTACATGGATGCACTCCTTGAAATTCTAGGCCAACTTAACGAACTACAAATATACGCCCCAAAGGTTTATGTGGTAACTGGAGCATCTCATGGAGGATTAGCGTTAGGAGCTAGATTGCTGGACCTTTCATGGGAGATTATTGGAGTTCAGGTTGCCCCTAAGGAAAGTTACTTTGCAGATACGGTTGGCTGGGCGAATATCGCTGCAGAGTTGATGAACCTACCAGCAAGGCTAACTTGGGAAGATATTGATGAAACGTTTGATTATATCGGTCCGGGTTATCCTGACCCAAGTACTGAATGTTTGGAAGCTATACGATTAATGGCGGAACTGGAAGGTATAATCCTAGAACCTATTTATACAGGCAAAGCTCTTGCTGCAGTTATTGATCACACTAGGCAAGGTTTGCTGACTTCTGAAGACACTGTTTTGTTTATGCACACAGGTGGCTTACCAGAGTTGTTTAATTTTGCGGACCATTTTTAAATAGACAGGTAGTACCAACTATTTGAATGAGTATTCTCTACGCCTTAGTCTTCATTTTCGACTGATCTTTTAGCTTTGGTTTGATTTCCTTTAATAATGGCATAATTAACACTAGTAAGGCAGAGACCGCTGAGAGCATTATTACGCCCATTGTTAAAGAACCTGTTAGATCATGAATGAAACCTAATAGGAATGGGCCACTGAATCCTCCTATTTCTGCGGCAGCAAAGAATAGGCCAGCAGCAGCCCCAATTCGTTTGGCTCCGATTTTAGGCGTTTCCATAAGTATGAGCGTTTGTATTGGCATCATAGGTCCACGGACCATATTTGATATTATCACTGACAGGATTAGGATAGAGCCGGTGCTGGAAATCATCCCTACGCCGGCCACTGCGGCGATCAAGAGAAGTACTCCCATTGTCAGAGCACGATAGCCTTGTCTTGCAATTGGAGGAATGATTAACAATCCAGAAATTCCTATAGCGGTACCTAGTGCTGCCCAAGTTCCCGCTTGAGTTATTGTCATGCCCCCTTCTATAAGCAACGTCGGAAGCCAGTTGCCCAGACCATGATTCAATAGAAACGTTGCAAAAGCCATTACGAGGACTACTTGAACATTACGAATCCTTATCAACTCCTTCATTACGATTAGAGTTGAATTATTACCGCCTTTTTGTTGATCTTCCTTAGGATTTGTTAAGGGTGAGTCCTTTGAGAAAATCCACCAGGCAATTGCTACAACGAAGATTACTGAGCCATAAATTATTGATATCCCCCTCCAGCTGCCTGTTAGGGGCATAACAAACCCAGCAGCAGTAGCTAAAGCTATGGCGGTGCCAGTGAGTGGTCCGGTGGTGTATATTCCTGCAGCTATGTTACGCTCATTTCCATGAAACCAAAGAGATACTATTTTTGGGGCGCCTATCGAAATTATTGGTCCTCCTACTCCGAAAAGGGCTACAGCTAGGAGTAGAGTGTAGAAATCCTGAGCGAGTCCTCGCAATATTAGTGAGACTAGGACTACCATAATCCCTAGTCCCAATGAGCGCCTCACTCCTAGACTATCAACAATCGCCCCAAGTGGTGTTGCTGTAAAAATGTAAACGAATTGCCACGCGCCTAATATCAGGCCCATTTCACTGTAAGACATATGTAAATCTTCAAGAATCGGTTCGACAAGCGGAGGTATACTGCCTGCGGTCAATCCGAATGAGGCATAAAGTAGCCAGATTAGGAGTAGCATAGCCCAACGATATCGACTTGGGTTTGTGTAGGCCTGATCTGAAATCTGTTTAATAGTCAAAGGTTTACCACTAACTAGCTTGCAACCTTGGTGCATGCGAGTGATTAGATGAGATTCATTATAGATAACAAGTTGTTATACCGATAGGCTAGGTATAGAATCAACTGGCGTTCCAACACAGTCCCTTTTGAGGTGGTTCAAATTAATCAGCCAAGATTCTTCTACGGATGGTATATCGTACTCGCTGGGTTTTTAGGCAATGTCGCTGCTGGAGGAATACAGAGCTTCACATTTGGTGTTATATACCCAGCTATGAGTGATGCTCTAGGCTGGGGTAGGGGGGCAGTATCTATTGGATTGGCATTGCGCCCTCTTGGCGCTGCTTTTATGGGGCCGATCGTAGGTCCGTTGATAGACAAGTTTGGTTCTAAGTGGTTGATGTTTTTCTCAGCGATTATTGGTGGCATTGCTACCATAGCCGTAGCTGAAGTAACTCAAATATGGCAATTTTATGTGGTATACGGGATAGCTGGCGCTTTGACTTTTACTGGTGTTGGTGATCTAGTTGCTACCGCAGTTATACCAAAATGGTTTATAAGAAAAAGAGGGCGAGCATTGGGCCTAGCTACTATGGGGAACCCGGCAGCTGGGATGGTTGTGGCTCCAATGCTTGCCTTTGTGGTTTTCGAATTTGGTTGGCAGGTAGGATGGTGGTTTCTTGGATTGCTTATTCTATTCTTGGGAACTCCGGCTGCATTGTTGATGCGAAGGCAGCCCGAAGACTTTGGACTGCAACCTGATGGTGATATAGATACTTTAGAGCAAAGTCATGCTGAGGATGGGATTCGAAAGACTGTTCCAGTGGAAATACAATGGACAGCACGTGAATCAGCTCAAACATTAACCTTTTGGCTATTACTTTTGGCTTTTACAGTAGGGCTCACTGCAGTTGGGGGAGTGGTATTGCACGAGTACGCTTTTCTAACTGAAAGAGGCCTTTCATCTCCCGTAGCGGCTGCAGTACTTTCTACACATGCTGTAGGTGCAGCTCTTGCCCGATTGCTTTGGGGCGGGCTGGCCGACAAATTCCCAATAAGGTATGTGATGTCAGCTATATTCTTTTTCTCGGCTTTTGGTTTAGCGATATTGCTGGTGTCTTCGAGTGTGCCTTTTGCTTTCTTATTCGCTGCTGTTTATGGGCTATCCGTTGGGGGAACTGGGGTCGTCCAACCAACGATATGGGCGAACTATTTTGGCAGAGGATTCATAGGTGCCATACGAGGCATTACAATGCCTGCACAGTTAATTAGTGTCGCGGCTGGTCCGGTTATGGCCGGTGTTCTCTATGACATTACTGGTGGGTATACGCTTCCCTATCAGATATTTTTTGCTACTCTGGTAATTGGGGGAGTAATAATGATTTTCACTCGCCAGCCGGTGAAGCGCTAATAACCTCAGTTGGAAATCCTTTAACTATGAAACCGGTGGCTCTGATTTTAATTAGCCAACATGTTATGAGCTAGTATCACCATAACTTTGGTCGAATTAATGAGGGAGTTGATGCCGATTGATTCATTGGTCCCATGGACGAAACTTATCATAGGGTCATCTTCCGGGTGCATTGCCGAAAATCCATAGGTGATCGTGCCAAGAGGTCTAGTGAACCTGGAATCTGTAAAACCTGTGCTAATTCCAGGCACCATTGACACACTATCCATTCCTAAGGCGGTGGCGGTAGCCGACTGTATGTGTTTTGCGAAACTAGTTTCAAATGGTGAGGCGTTGGGTTTAGCCATGTAATCTATTTCGTAGGAAATTCCAGGAATCCCTTCGAAGACTTGGGTTAATTCTTTTACGAGGTATTCATCGTCCTGATGAGGCAATGTTCTAACATCACACGTAAGCCTGATTGCCTCGGGCACGCTATTGGATTTAACTCCGCCCTTCACTATGGTTGGCGTTAATGTCATTCTTGACAGGGCTTTCAGTATAGATGCGAGTCGCACGTTTTTGTTTTCTAGTTGGAGAATGATATCGTCAATAGTTTCTGGAGATGGCTTGTCTTCAATCGCGAACGTGGACAGGTGCTCGAATAGTGAAGCTGATGTGTCTCGTTCCGGTTCGTAAAGTTCGATGCTTTTAAGGGTTTGAGCTAGACCATATAAGGCGTTTGTTCCCTGCCAAGGAACTGAAGCATGTGAGCTAGATCCTTTGATGTCTATTTCGACTTGCAATCTTCCTTTTTCTCCGACGCCCAAGATGTACGTGAAGCCTCCGTTACCGGTGTCTATCGCGTTTCCGCCCCCTTCATTTACCGCAAATGGAGCGGCGATTTTTTCAGGATAATTGTCGGCAAGCCAACCAAACCCGTACCTGCCTCCATGTTCTTCATCTGCACCTGAGGCCAGTAGTAACGAATCCTTCAATTTCACACCATTACGGTTTAGGATATTCATGGCCATCAATTGTGCAGTTAACAGTCCCTTACAATCGGATGCGCCTCTACCAAATATCCTTCCTTCGGCAATGGTTGCGCTAAATGGGGCAAAGCGCCACTTGTGATCGTCCTCAACTGGCACTACGTCGGTGTGAGACATAAAGAGTAATCCTGCGTTGTTAGAATCGCCAGGTAGCCTCGCAATCAAATTCCCTCTCCCAGGTGCCGATTCGAGAATCTCGGATGTTATGCCATTTTTGCCAAGCCAGTCACTCGCAAATTCGCAAACAGGGGTTTCATTTCCTGTTGGCATAAAGCCTGTATTAACTGAAGGAATACGAACAAGATTTTGTTGTAATGAAATAATATCTTGGTAACTATCTTCCACTTGATTTAGGAGATCAGCGATTGTGATCATAAATAACCTCCAAGCGATTTCTGGCTATAGAAGGATACAAAAACGACCGTATCAGGGCAAGGGTTTGAAGCCGAAGAATTTGACACATGCTAATTCGTGAGATATATCAGTTGTGTACGTTTATAAGAAGGAATTTATAGGAGGATTCGCATGAGTAATGCAGGGCTTTGGAGGCGCTTGGAGAGTAGGCTAAGTCATATGATTGATGGGTTTGCGGGTGTAGCTGGTGCTTCAGTCAAAGACCTGTCTAGTGGAGATGGTGTTTCAGTTCGTGGTGATGAGCAGTTCCCAACTGCTTCTACGATCAAGATACATGTACTTACTCAGCTCTTGAGCCGAGCTGAACGAGGTGAACTTGATCTTGGTAAGCGGATCAGACTTACCCCTGAAATGTTTGGTGCCGGGAGTGGGGTAATACACTATATGGAGAACGAGCCTGAATTGTCGTTGCTGGACATTGCAACTCTTATGATAATTGTTTCGGACAACACTGCCACTAATATGTGTATAGATTTAGCTGGGATTGAGGGCACCAATGAGTTGCTTAATAAGATGGGATTGAAAGCGACTAAGCTCCGGCGGAAAATGATGGATAGTGATGCTATACAACGGGGTGATGAAAATGTGTCGACTCCCAATGATTTAGTAGAGATGTTAACTCTTTTGCATTCTGGGAAGCCTTCCAACAAGGTCGCTGATCAGGTTCTTCATATAATAGGAAAGCCTAAGTCGGCTCCTATTAATAGAGGTGTTCCGTCTGGACTAGTTGTTGCAAACAAGCCAGGAGGCATGGAAAGAGTTAGATGTGACGCAGGGATAGTATTTCTGGATAAAAATCCTTATGCCCTGTCTATAATGACAAATTTTGGGTTGGAGGATGGAGTGAAGCAAGAGGCATTTATTGTGGAGGTTGTGAAAGAAATACATCAAACTATGGTTGCAATTGATAGTACTAACGAGTTTGGGCTGGGAGTGCCAAAGTATACCAGTAGGTAATATTGAGAAAGGCGTTTCCGAGAAAATGTGATAACGCTTAAGTGCCGTAACGCCGTATCCGATCTTGGTAGCTTTTTATTGCTGTCAGAAAGTCGCGCTTTTGGAAAGCTGGCCAGAAGACGTTGCAGAAATACAGCTCGCTGTATACGCTTTGCCATAGTAGAAATCCACTTAAGCGGGTGTCCCCGCCAGTTCTTATTATGAGATCTGGCTCTGGGTCGTTTGGGCCGTAGAGGTGTTTTTGAATATCCGCGAATGATAGATTGTCTGCTAACTCCGGTAAGCTTAGATTGTGTTGATGCCCATCGCGTAGAATCGCGATAAAGGCATCAAGCAATTCGTCTCTGCCTCCGTATTCCATCGCCACGTTTAATTGCCAAGGTCCTGCAGATTCGGTCAAAGATTCTATCTGAGACATTTTGTTCAGAAAGCTTCCATTTAAATGGGAAGTTCGGCCTATGATCTTAACTTTCCTTCGAAGTAACGGTACTTTGGATTGATCCAACCACTTGTCCACATTGGATTCCACAACATTTAGAAGTTTTTCGAGTTCGGATTCGGAGCGCTTCAGGTTGTCTGTAGAGAGTGCCCATAGGGTGATAGTGTGTATCTGAAGTTCGTTGGCCCATTCGATAAACTCCTCTACTTTGGATACGCCTTTCTTATGGCCTTCGGTTACATCTTGATAATTTCTTGATAAGGCAAACCGACGATTGCCGTCTAGAATCATAGCGACATGTTTAGGTAAGGGGCGTTTTCTAATTTGTCTGATAAGGCGATTTGTGTAGAGCTTACTGATCGGTAAAGCAACTGAGTTGATCCGCATCCAATTAATAAGAGCCTTTACTAATGGTACTAACTTCATTTTTCGGCAGTTTTTACAAGTGGAGCGGGGGACGGGAATCGAACCCGCATAGCCTGCTTGGAAGGCAGGGGCTCTACCATTGAGCTACCCCCGCTGGGGTTAAGTACTAGCTTTCATGTGCTCCTGAGCGATTCTGAATTGGTCTTTGCTTGCCCATGCAATTAAACCAGCCTATTAGGTATCAGTCAATGCTAGAGTTGCTACCTACATCAACTTAACTTTAAGCCATCTATCACTCTTGTAGAACGGTATAAATAGTAGAGTGCGGGCTATCATAGCGAAAACTATGGCCCATGCGATGCCGAACTCTCCAAGATGTGCCACTGTTGGTAATGTTATAACTTCTCCAAATATGTTAATCGTGTGTTCTGTACCTGTTAGTACAAGGGCAAGGGGTATTTCGATTAGCCACATACTTACCAAGGTTACTATCATTGGTGCAAATGTGTACCCAGCTGTGTTGAAGGATTGTCCGAACACCTGACCTGCAGAGAGGAAAACTATACTTAATGACTGAATTCTTATCCATGTCGCGCCTATTGATACTAGGTTTGGGTCACGACTGAACAATGTCACGAACAGAGGTGCTATTAGAATAAGTAATAATGCTAGAGCAAGGCCTATAGTAAAGACAAAAAACAACGCCCATTTTACGGTTAGTCGTGCTCGCATCGGGTGGTTAGCACCTAGATTTTGTGCAACTAATACTCCGGATGCTCTTCCAAGTCCTCCGCTACCCAGATGTGCAAGATTTTCTACTCTTCTAGCAAGGGAAAAAGCGGCAACAGCTAAAGTACTGAACTGAGCCGCAATCCCAACTACTACGAGCTGTGCTATGGACCTTTCCATTCCTGTTATTGATGCAGGTGCACCGATTCGAATAAGCCTGGCCATTAATGGAAGGTCTAATTTGTAGCCTTTTAGTGTCAGGTGTAACCTTGAAGATCCTAGAAACAAGGTGCGAAGGTTCCAGCTAGCTCCTAAGCTTTGTGCAAGCACATCTGCTGCTGCAGCACCAGCTATTCCCATCTCTGGTAAGCCAAGCCAACCGAAAATAAGAAATGGCGTTAAGGCTATATGGGTTAGTCTAGTAAGAAACGTAGCTTTCATAGGGGTAATTGCATTGCCTGATGCAAGAAGGGCGGCCCCGCTGGTTTGACGAAATGCCATTGCTCCAGTACCAATGAATTGTATTTTCAAATATGGAGCGCCTGCTGCAATGATGTCTTCTCCCAGTCCAAGTACACGCATAAGTGGTACTGTAAGGAAAAAACCTATAGCTGCGATAGTAAAAGAGTAGAAGGCGCTGATTGTAAAACCCTGCAGGGCGGCGTGATTCGCAGACGCATTATCGCCTGCACCGATTGACCTAGCTACCATCGCCCTCATAGCGGTGTCCAGGCCCATACGGCCTGTCATTACAAGTTGTTTATAGCTTTGTGCAACCCCGACGCCCGCTATAGTGCTAGCGCTAATAAATCCTGCCCAGACAAGATCAACTAATTGATCTACAACGTTCAGGACATTCTCAATAATTTGTGGCCAAGCTAGCCACCAAAGATTCCGAGGAATGCTACCTTTAGTTAAGTCTCTTTGATAAAGAGTTGGTTCTGGTTTACTGTCTTTAGGGTTTGCCCCACTTACTTTTACCATATAGTTGTTTTAAGTATACCGATTTCTAATCACAGGGGCTTACAGAGACAATTAAACGAGTATCGACGGATGTATTTTTGATTTGTCTCATGTGTAAAGTTGAATATAAATCTCTGTTAGAAGATACGATTATTGAGTGCCTAGGTCAACGGGCCTGCTTGTCATTTCTTCAACCGTTGGATATATTAGGCCAGCGAACTCCAAGGCTGAACCAGCAATGAAATACTGTTTCAACTGAGGAGTGGCGTGAACGCAGCGCCAACTCGTGTAAAGGGGGTTTAATTATATGCTACCTGCCGCTTTAGATGACATCAAGATTTTGGATATTAGCCAAGGTATTTCTGGGTCTTATTGCAGCAAGCTACTAGCTGATTTTGGAGCTGAAGTTATAAAGGTTGAGCCATTGGGTGGTGAACAACTGAGAACTATGGGGCCATTTTTCGATGATGATCCTAATCCGGAAAAGAGCCTCATACATATCGTTCTTAACAATAATAAGAAGGGAATTACACTGAATCTAGAAACAACCTCCGGTGCGAGGATGTTTAAGAAATTAGTTGCCCAGGTAGATGTTGTAGTTGAAAATTATCACCCTGGCTACCTGAAATCCTTGGGTCTGAGCTTCGAGGATTTGGAAAAGGTTAATCCCAAGATTGTAATGACCTCAATAACTGGCTTTGGCCAATCTGGTCCTTATAGTGATTACAAAAGCGAGGATATAGTTGCTTACGCAATGGGTGGTGTAATGGCTTTCAGTGGCACTAAGGATAGAGAGCCCCTCAAGCATGGTGGGTTTCAGTCACAGTATGAGGCGGGGCTCAATGCAGCTTTGTCCACTGGATTCGCTTTGTTCGGCCGAGATTTTGATGGTAAGAGCCAACATGTGGATGTGTCAGTTCAAGAAGTAGTGAACGCGTCACTTGTAATGAATCAACCACTTTTTCCGTTTAGTGGAGCGGTTCAAGGTAGGCGCAATCCTAAGGGAACCATGTATACACAGATTATGCCTTGCGCAGATGGATACTTCGTGAGTCAGACTGGTGCTAGAGCTACATGGGATGACCAGGTAAGGTTTTATGGCAAACCTGAGTTGGCGGAAGAAAGATTTGCTAACCCAGTCCAAAGACTGGATCATGGAGAGGAGTTTGATTCGATTCTATTGGATGCCACTAAAGATCGCACCATGAAGGAAATGTTTAAGACGGCATCTGAGGAATTTCAGATGTTATTTGGCATATCTCAGACGCCTGAAGATTTATCTAGCTGTCCCCAATTGGAATCAAGAAACTTTTATCAGGAGATAGATCACCCGGTAATTGGTAAGACAAAGATCCCTTTTAGGTTGTTTAATATTACGGAAAGCCCCTTCCAACACAGAAATTCTGCGCCTTTGCTTGGGCAGCATAATGAAGAGATATATACAGAGAACTTAGGTTATTCGAAAGAAGACGTCATAAGGCTACGAGAACTGAACATAATTTAGTAAACGTGTGAGAGTCTTCTTATTAAGGAGCTGTGAATATGAGTAGATTGCCATTAGAAGGAATTAGAATAGTAGATACTTCAGCCATTTTCGCTTTTCCGTATGCAGCAGGAGTTATGGCTGATCTAGGCGCGGAAGTTATCAAGGTAGAAGGGCCTTCAAGAGTAGAACCTATTAGAACTGGGATGCTTTCTGGGGCTTATCCGGAAAACGATCCAGGAGATGACCCGTGGAACAGGACTCCAACTTTTCACGTAGTGAATAGGGGCAAGAAATCCTTGGTCCTAGACTTGCGTAACCCAAAGGGATTGAAAGTACTTAAGGAATTAGTTCTGTCGGCAGATGTCTTCTTAGAGAATTTTACTCCCAGAGTCACGCGTAATTGGGGGATGGACTGGCCAAATTTGAAGGAGTTGAAGCCCGACATAATTATGATGTCTAACACTGGCTACGGGCATGGTGATGGACCATATTCTGATTATCCGGCTGTAGCTACTTCACAGGAAGCTAGTCACGGTTTAACTCATTTGACCGGCTACAATGGGGATATACCTTCGAAGGTGGGGCAATCGTACGTAGACTTTGTTGCCTCTTGGACTTGTCTATTTGCATTGTCTATGGCATTGAGGCATCGCAAGAAGACTGGCAAGGGCATGTGGGTGGATATCGGAATGTATCAATTGGGTGCGTTCCATATCGGTGAGTTCTTGATGGACTGGGTAGCAAATGGCAAGGACAGATCAAATAGGATAGGCAACAGGCATCCTTGGTTCGCTCCTCAGGGTTGTTACCCTTGTTCGGGTGATAACGAATGGGCCGTTTTGAGTGTTCGTGATGATCACGAATGGGAAGCTTTATGTAACACGATTGGTAGATCCGACTTGGTTAACGATTCGAAATATATAGGACATGCCAATAGATTGAAGAATCACGATGAGCTTGACCAGATCATCAGTGAATGGACCAAGAAGCACGACAAATGGGAAGTTATGGAAAAACTTCAAAATGCCGGAATACCATCTGGCCCGGTCATGGATTCCAGAGACATGAATACTAGCAAGCACTACTGGGACCGTGGGTTTATGGAAAAGGTAGAATCTGACGACCCGACCCTGGGCACTAGAGTTTTGATGGGGCGACCATGGAAACTTAGTAACACGCCGATATCAATTAAAGGTCCTGGCCCCAAATTGGGAGAGGGTAATCATAGATACATAGTTGGCGAATTAGGATATTCCGAGGAAGAATACCAGGAGCTTATCGATGAAACTGTGACGGCCGATAAGCCGACAGATACGAGACCTATTCCAACTAGCAACTTGGATGACATGGTGGCCAAGGGTGTTTATGGCTATTGGGATCCGGAGTATCGAAAAAAACTTGGTATTTAGTTTCATTAATCTAAAGGGGTTAATAAATGCAAGTAGGTGAATTTGCTCCAGATGTTGTATTTACAACGACAAGCAGAGAAGAATTTAGCCTGAAAGACTTTGTAGGCAGTAAGAACATCATATTGGCGTTTTACCCGAGAGCTTTTACAGGTGGCTGAGAGAGGGAGCTGAGGGGATTTCAGAGTCTCATCTCTGAATTCCAACAGCTGGACACCCAGGTTTTGGGTGTGAGTACAGATGCTGCTCCAGCGCAGGGCGCGTTTGCTAGTCATTGTGGTCTTGAGTTCCAGTTGGTTACCGATTTTCCGAACTTTAAGGCGGCAAAAGCATTTGGGGTTTTTGACGAAGAAAAACTGGCAAATTCGAGAACAACGTTTGTAATAGATAAGGCAGGAATAATTAAACATATCGTGGCAGATGTTCCTGAAGCTGAACAGCATGCTACTGAATCATTGGCAGCGGTAAGAGGATTGAACTAACGGGTGAGTAGTAATTGCCTAGAATGCTGTCGTTGACAAGGTTCGAGAGTTACGTGATTATTATAGGTGTTTATTGGGGCCCGTAGCTCAGTGGCAGAGCGGTCGGCTCATAACCGATTGGTCGTTGGTTCGAATCCAGCCGGGCCCACTCAAATGATATTGTATAAAAAAACGCTGGTCAGAAACCTGACCAGCGTTTTTCTTAAAAGGTAATGATTTGGCTTAGAACTATCGTTAACCTTTCTTCATCACCGCTAACCCAACTGTAACTGACCAAATAGTCAATACTACCCAGGATACGCCAGTGATTTGGCTCATGAGTTGTAGCTGTGAAAGGTCATTCGCACCTAGGATGCTACAGACCAGGGCTACGGCTGCTGCGGCCGTAGCCGCATAAGCGAAATTCTTGTTAAAGAAATCGTTTGTGGTAGCTGCTAATGTGACCAACAAGAATCCGATTCCGCCGATAATGCCAACTGTCAGCTGAATTCCTAGCTGAGATGCATAGAGCGCCCCAGCGCCAGCGCCAGCGCTACCGGATGCAATCGTGTTGGTTAGTGCAGCCCCAATAACCCAGCCGATAGTTACCATAAGTATCATAGGTACGCCAAGTGAAGCTAACGCTCCACCGTTGCCGCCTTTTAGGACGGTTTCTACAACGTGACGCAATCCTGTGAAAAGTAATACGATACCTATCGGGCCAAGTACTAGAGAAATGTTGGCCATGTCGGCATTTGCCATTAAAACCCCAATCGAGGCTTTGGCATTAGCTGGGTCAACAGTGCCTCCTACTAACCCACCGCCGGGCCTGATAAGCCAGCTTGCCAGGCCCACGATCGGGCCGACAATTAGTGCCAACCCACCGAGTTTGTTTTCAGATATTGTTCCCATATAAATAACTCCTTAAATATAAACAGATAAGTACTTTTGCCAAATAATACCTATACCATTGTACTACTATCGGCAAGTTTTCGAGTCAAAAGGGTTAAATACTACGATTACGAGTAGTAATCGGGGTATAATTTGTTGGAATCCGTTTATAGTGGATTATTCAAACTTGAGTCTTCCAAATGCGTTGGAAACCTTTTGTTTGCTGTTATCACTGGATAGCTTGGTTTTTCCTAACAATTCATCTGATACGGTTGGTCGTGATGTTGTTGAACTTGCTCCTTGGATTTCTTTGAAGTTCGATTGTTCTTGACCGAAGAAATTTGCCTTAAGATTCTTTATAATAGATACTTTCTTGCCTTTATCTAATTTTCCTATTTCGCCGCCCTCAATGCCGCTCATCATCGATGACAGATGTCCTTCGCCTAATGACTCGACATCTCCCTTGTCGATCTTGTCGACCATTGCAAAAAGACGGTCGTTCCCTATTTCCACTATCTGTTCTGACTTAATGCCGGTAGCAAGTCCAACAAGCTGATCACTTTCGAGAGTTGTTATCTGCTCTCTTTCCATGGCGACCGCCATTCCTTTAGCTTGTTCATTACCTATCGTGGATATAGTGTCTTTATTCATCTCCTTTGCCATAAGGACTACTTTCCCACCACCCATATTCTTGAAGTTATCGCGTTTCATGTTTTTGGCCATGTCGGCGAGTTTATTGCCGCCCAGGTCCTTGAAATTGTCACTCTCCATATTCTTTGCCATGTCGGAGATCTTGTCACCACCCATGTTCATGAAGTGAGTCCCTTCCATATGCATTGCCATGTCTTTAAGCTTGTCGCCGCCTAGTTCCCTGAACT
>CAZBMS010000015.1:0-30739 GCA_964493125.1 uncultured Dehalococcoidia bacterium
TTCACCGGACGTGGAGGGGCATTTGGGAAGGGCAGCGTTTATATATTCTGAAGATCTCTCTAGCCATGTGTTAAGAGATGGCCATCCTATGCGCCCAATAAGATTGAAATGGACGCATGATCTCTTAGACGCTTTGGAATCGTTTTCGTCGGGGAATTCAATTGTAATGAAACCGGTTAGTGCGTCTGATGAAGATGTACTTTCCAACCACACGCTGGATTATCTGAAAGCGGTAAAGAATTTAAGTGCAGGAACTGCGCTGGAAAAAGCGGAGTTTTTTGGATTCTCAACTGCCGGCGATAATCCTATATATTCGGGAATGTATGAAGCTGCCTTGTTGTCTGCTGGAGCGTCCTTAGGGGCAACAAATTTGGCTTTGTCTGGTGACGTAGAGGTAGCATTTAGTATATCCGGTGGGCTCCATCATGCTATGCCAGCTTCGGCATCTGGATTCTGTATATTTAATGATCCGGCAATAGTTATAAACACTCTTTTGAATAGAGGATTGCGCGTTGTATACCTTGATATAGATGCGCATCACGGAGATGGAGTACAGCATAGTTTCTACGATACAGATTCCGTATTGACAATCTCGTTGCATGAGTCAGGGCAAAGCCTTTTCCCTGGCACCGGATCAGTTGATGAAAAGGGGGTTGGTAATGGCGAAGGCTACTCTGTAAATCTGCCGTTAGCCCCGTATACTGGCGATGAGGTTTACAATTGGGCATTTGAGAATATAGTGCCACCTTTGATTGATGCCTTTGACCCAGATTGTGTAGTTACACAGCTGGGAATAGATACGTACCATAGTGACCCCTTGACCCATTTATATTTAAGTAGTGAGGGATTTACCTCGATAATTAGATCAACAAAAAAGATTGTACAAGGCTTACCTTGGATAGCGTTGGGGGGTGGAGGTTACAATTTGTCAGCAGTTGCTAGGTGCTGGTCTTTGGCGTATGGCGTAATGTCAGGTCAAGACTTAACGGATGATTTGCCAGAATCTCAGAAAGATCATCTTGGCACAGATAAATTAAGAGATGTATTAATTCCAGAACTTCCCAGTAAAGTGGTTGAAGCGACTAGGGAATTTGCAGAAGTAAGTGTTGAGTTAGTCAAGAAAACAATATTTCCGTACCATATGTAATTAAATAAAGCTTAGTTCTTATGGCTTAAATTGGTAAATGTCACCACTTTGTTCAATCAAATCCACGAATCTTTAAATCTTTGGATATATGGATTATCTATTCCAAATTTTAGTTCCATGTCGTAATTATGAAAAAGGCTCCCATGTAGAATGGATTACTCCGTAATTATTCCCTTCTCTACCATAAACAAGTCTAAATAGTTGATCTTTATAATTCTAGACTTCTCTAAATTCCCCTTCTACTGTGTCTTCAGGAGTATCTGTATCGTTTTTTGTTTCAGATTCTGTTGTTGTTGTTGAGCCTGCATCTGGATCAGCCTCAGTCTCAGGTTGTTGAGCATACACTGCTGCGCCCATTTTTTGCAGCGATTCCTGAAGATCGTTTAGGCCTGAGTTAATTGATTCAATATCCGAGCTTGAAGATAGGGCGGTGCGCAAAGTATCGATCTTTAGTCCTACCTCTTTTTGCAGGTCTTCTGGGATTTTGTCCTTGTTTTCGTTTAGCATTTTGTCTGCGTTGTAGACAAGCCCGTCCGCGGCATTGCGTGTCTCTATTTCTTCCCTACGCTTCTTATCTTCCTCTGCGTTCGCCTCCGCTTCCTGGACTAGTTTTTCCACTTCATCTTTGTCCAAGCCTGAACTTGCTGCGATTGTAATGCTTTGCTCTTTTCCTGTTCCACGGTCTTTGGCTGAAACGTTCAATATGCCGTTCGCATCGATGTCGAATGTGACCTCTACTTGAGGTACTCCACGCGGTGCAGGGAGAATACCGTCAAGCATGAATCTCCCTATAGATTTGTTTTCTGTAGCCATAGTGCGTTCACCTTGCAGTACATGTACTTCCACTGAACTTTGATTGTCCGCTGCAGTAGTGAATGTTTCACTCTTTGAAGTGGGTATAGTAGTATTTCTAGGTATGAGTGGCGTGGAGACTCCACCGAGTGTTTCTATTCCTAGTGTTAGAGACGTGACATCCAAGAGCAGAATGTCTCGTACATCCCCCTTTAGAACACCGGCTTGAATGGCTGCTCCTAAGGCTACTACCTCGTCTGGGTTAACTCCCTTATGTGGGTCTTTACCAAAAAGTGTCTTAACTTTCTCTTGAACGACCGGCATTCGAGTCATCCCTCCTACTAGTATTACTTCATTTATGTCTTTCGCAGTAATGCCGGCGTCTTTCAAAGCCTGTGTGCATGGTGCTGCAGTGCGTTCAACTAGATCATTAATTTGTTGTTCTAGTTTTGAGCGAGAAAGAGTCATGTTTAAGTGCTTAGGACCTGAGGCATCCGCTGTTATGAAAGGCAAGTTTATTTCAGTTTGCATGACGCTTGATAGTTCGATTTTCGACTTCTCGGCGGCTTCCTTTAGCCTTTGAAGGGCCATTCGGTCTTCTGTTAAGTCAATCCCCTGGTCTTTTTTAAATTCACTAACAATCCAGTCTATGATTCTTTGATCAAAATCGTCGCCACCGAGATGGGTGTCTCCGTTTGTTGCCTTGACTTCAAAAACGCCTTCACCTATTTGTAGAATGGACACGTCGAAAGTGCCTCCTCCAAGGTCATAAACAGCAATGGTTTGGTCGCCTTTTTTATCCAATCCATAGGCTAATGATGCGGCTGTTGGTTCGTTGATAATTCTTAATACTTCTAACCCAGCTATTCTCCCTGCATCTTTGGTTGCATTGCGTTGGCTATCGTTGAAATAAGCAGGGACGGTTATCACTGCTTGTGTCACAGGCTCTCCCAGCTTAGTTTCGGCATCCTCTTTCAGCTTTCTAAGTATCATTGCTGAAAGTTCAGGAGGCGACATCGACTTGTCTCCAAGTTGTACATGCGCATCACCCCCCTTTTCTTTGACTACCTTGTATGGGGTGAGTTTTATTTCTTTCGAAACTTCGTCGAACTTTCGACCCATGAATCTCTTTATAGAGAAGACAGTATTATCAGGGTTGGTTACAGCTTGTCTCTTTGCTGCCTGTCCAACGTATCGTTCATCGGTCTTAGTGTTGAACCCAATGGTAGATGGAGTGGTGCGTACACCCTCAATATTTTCAATAACCTCTGGTTCGCCAGCCTCCATTACAGCCATAGCAGAGTTGGTTGTTCCAAGATCTATTCCTATTACTTTCGCCATTATTATCCTCCATTTTAGTGGTGTTTGTAGCGCAACTTATATGGGTCCTAGCCCTCTTCAGACACAGGATTCTTGGCTATGCCTACTTGTGCGGCTCTCAACACCTTGTTGTGCAATTTGTATCCTTTTCTTATTACCTCAACTACGGTTCCCGGTTCGAACTCGTCATTTTCTAATGAGATGAGTCCTTCATGCTGCGACGGGTCAAATGATTCCCCCTTGGGATCGATTAAAGTTACTCCCTCAGATTCCAGGAGCCCAAAAATGTTCCTCTCTATAAGTTGAATCCCATTGACCCATTCTTTTGTTGCTTTATCTTTATGGTCTTGTTCAAATGCTCTTTGAAGATCGTCCAATATTGGTAGAATTTTGGAAAGAATACGGGATGTAATAGATTGAGATACAGATTGCATTTCATCAGCGATTTTCTTTCTGTAATTTTCCAAATCTGCTTGGGCCCTTTGTGCCATTTCTCGAAACTGCCCGCATTCTCTGTCTCTCTCTTCCAATTTAGCGGTTAGTTCTGTGATTTCAGCGAGATTGACATCAACTTCTTCCGTCGATTTCTTTGATTTTCTTGGCATATTAACGTCTCCTAAAGGAATTATTACTCAGCCTAAGGATATTCCTGGTTGGAAGTATTGATGTTGAGTAGTTGAAGTAAACGGTCAAATTCTTGGGCTACTATAGTTTTTAGACCTGTCTCTATCTCTATAGTTATAATTCGTTCTCTAGCCTGTATCATGTGGCCTAATAATCCAAGGACTAGGTCTACCCCTGCTAGATTCATCCCCAAGTCGTCAACAAGGTGCTTTATAAATTTTAGTCGTACAATATCTTGCTTTGAATATAGTCTAAGTTTTCCAATAGTTCTTGGTGGGTTGATTAGCCCAGCCCTTTCATATTTACGAAGGGTTTGAGGGTGCATTTCGAGTAATCGAGCAGCTACACTGATTATGTACAGACCTTCATACGACCCTTTATTTCCTTCATATGATAATACGGGTCTGTCGTTATTGATGTTCTGCTCAATTGACCCTCCCGGAAATTCAGGTGGAATAAAATTATTATTTTTCTTTCGCCCTTTTTCCTGAAAAATCACGTGTTTTTTGAATTGGTTTCGCATTCTGTGTTCTTATGGCAAATAAACTTAGCGTCTACTAGGCATATTATACTAGTTGATACGATCCATGTCAAAGATGACTCATTGATTAATGACTTAAATAAAATAATTCAGAAAGAGGGGTGATTACTGCGTTAGGTTAAGATTTTTCAGATTAGTGTCTGTTATGAGGCCTGATATCGTTGCTCTGCCCAGGGATCTCCGTTATTGTGATAGCCTAATTTTTCCCAAAAGCCAGGTTGTTCGGTTTCCATAAATTCGACACCATTGACCCACTTAGCACTTTTCCAGCCATATCTGGAAGGTACTACAAGTCTTACTGGGCTACCATGTTCTTGGGTGAGTGGCTCTCCATTGCGTTTGTGGGCGAGTAGAACATCACTTTCCATGAGCGTGTCGATCGTCAAATTAGTGCTATAACCGCCATAACAGTGAACCAAAGCGTGCTTAGTTCTCGGTTTGAGATTAATGATGTCCAAGATTTCTGTGAACTGTACCCCTTCCCAGAGATTGTCTAGATTACTCCATTGGGTAACACAATGGAATGGTTTGTTTATTTGTATTTGAGGCATTGATAGTAATGATTGGAAGTCAATTTCTAGTTCTTCATTCACTGAACCAAAAACTTTGAACGTCCACTGATCTTGTCTTATTGACGGGGTTTGTCCATATGTGAGCACAGGGAATTTTTGTGTGACGAATTGTCCTGGTGGAACATCTAAGTTCAATTCATTCGGCACAACAGTTGCTTTCCCCAACTTTCTGAGCACAATAGCCTCCCTTTTCCCATGTAAAGATACCGTTTATTGTCAATATATGTAAAGTTTGGTTGTGACCAATGCATGGAGTAGTTTATATTCTAGGTAACATGACGGAACAAGTTGTGATACTTCAATCAGTTACGAAGTCTTATGATGGGATCCCGATATTACGAGATGTTAACCTCAGCCTCAAGGCGGGGGAACGCTTAGTATTGTTCGGGGCCAACGGATCAGGTAAGACTACTTTAATTAAGATGCTTGCAACTTTAATTGCGCCTACTTCAGGCTTTATAGAGATAAATGGATTTGAATTGCCAACACACGGCGTTAACGTAAGACGAAGTATCGGTGCTTTGACTCACCAAAACCTTCTATACGATGACTTGACCGGTTATGAAAACCTAAGGTTTTTTGGAAAGATGTTCAGGGTGCCAAATTTAGATCGGCGCATCAAGTATTTGGCGGAAAAGATAGGTATTTCAGATAAATTACATGCGAGAACTAGGACATTATCACATGGAATGCAGAAGCGGTTGTCTTTGGCCCGTGCTCTGATTCATGATCCATCAATATTGATTATGGACGAGCCGGAAACCGGGTTGGACCTGGAAGCGATCGAGATTCTAGTTGAAATAGTCAATAATGTAAGACCGAGTCTAATAATGACTACCCATAATGTCGAGTTTGGATTTAGATTGGCCGATCAGGTAGGAGTGATATCTGATGGAACAATTCCATATCAAAAGATGAGGAATGCGGTGAAAATCGAAGAATTTAAGAAGATACTTACTCAATACAGGGTGTAGTAACTAATGAGCTATTTTTTGGTCCCAATTTTCCAAATTGCATATAAGGACATAATCCTTGAGTTAAGAACTAAGGATATATTTGTGACGATCCTTATATTTGCTCTACTGATGGGGATAATATTCAGTTTCGTTTTTGTCCCAACCAAGGAAATAGTGGCGCTGATATTGCCGGGTACCTTGTGGGTTTCTATAACTTTTGCCGGAGTTCTAGGTTTTAATAGATCATTAACCCTTGAAAAGGATAAAGGTAGTCTAGATGGACTACTTTTGTGTCCAGTTACGCGTGATGTGATTTACTTTGGAAAATTCTTGGCTTTAGTTCTTTTTATGGTTTCGGCTGAAATCTTTATAGTTCCTTTGTATGCAGTGCTTTATAATGTGTCGATTTTGGATGTTGGAATTCCGATAATAGTGATTTTGACTACTATAGGATTCGCAGCAGTTGGAACTCTTTTTTCTGCTATATGCGTAAACACAAGATCTAGAGAAGTTATGTTGCCTATATTGCTTCTTCCGGTGTCTGTTCCAATAATTGTTGCGGCGGTTGAAGGTACCAGATCCATTGTAGAGGGATCTCCAATGGATATCTGGAGGTGGGTCCAGTTGCTTGCGGCGTTTGATGTGATATTCTTAATTATAGCCGCGTTTACATTCGGGGCCGTTTTGGAGGAATGAAGATTTTTAATTTGGATTCTAATAAACCTTATCTGAGCTTTCTTGCAAGGGTTTTTCCAATATCTGCTTTGGCTACAATTATGATCGTAAATTTGGCCTCGATATTTTTTTGGGCTCCTACAGAGATGGTAATGGGCTTAGTGCAGAAGGTTCTTTATCTACATGTTCCCCTTGCGTGGATAGGTTTCCTAGCGTTTTTTGTAGTGTTCATAGGTAGTCTAATGTACCTGTGGAAGAAGACCCAATGGTGGGATGCTCTAGCGCAGGCTTCAGCGGAAGTGGGTGTGCTTTGTACTACTCTTATGGTTGTAACAGGTGCTATCTGGGCTAAGCCAGTATGGGGTGTTTGGTGGACTTGGGACCCAAGATTAACTACATCAGCCATTCTATGGTTGATGTATGTCGGCTATCTTATGCTAAGGGGATATGCTCCTTCCCGTGAGAAAGGTGCGAGATACGCAGCAGTTATGGGGATAGTTGCATTTGTTAATGTTCCTATCGTGTATTATTCGACTGTGTTGTGGCGAACAGTTCACCCTGAAATGGTAATTGGTCCAGCTGCAGAAACGGGTAGCCTTGATCCTCAGATGCGGACTGTTCTCCTTTTTTCCGTTTTTGCATTTACGTTACTTTTCGTTTACTTGGTCAAAGAAAGATTAGCACTAACACGTGCTTACAACAGGGTATTATCAATACGACATAAGGAAGGGATATATTGATATGAAGAAGCGCAGTTTGGTCTTCAGGAGAGAGTCAGTGAAGTTATTTTCGTTATCCCTATTTCTAATAATATTCGGCCTTATTTCGATGGGTGTAGGAAATCTTCAGGCTGGCGAAAACAGCGAATCTAATGTGTCATTTCTGTTTGCCGTTTTTGCTATCACTTGGGTGGTTTTTTTCGCATACGCATTTTATATCAGAATAAGACAGGTTGATTTGGAACGTGAAATTGCCGAACTTGCTGATCTTTACGCTAAGACCGATAATCCGAAATAGACTACCTGTTGCCTAGGCAACAGGTAGGGGGATCCTGATTAAAACCAGTCCGTTCTAAAAGTTTCGAAGGGAACGTAGGGTGGCTTCTCAGGGTGTGGAATAGGTAATTTTACTGGTCCTCCTTCTCTTGAGGGGAGATAAACCGTAGCAGTACCTGGGGATTGCTCTTCGCCTATCTGGTTAAACCCATGAATTCGTATTCCCACGGCGTAATATGTGTGTTCACCTGGAATTCCGCCTGATTTGTCCGGTCCTTTTTCTACCACTACCGATTTTTTGACCACTTCTCCGGTATAGGTTGTGATATCAGAGTAGAAGACTGGTCTTCTTAGGCTGGCTTGTTGTCTCCGAATGAAACCATCATCCCCCATCCAGTTTGTTAGAAGTTGTTGAGGAAATTGGCAACGTTGCAGTCCGAAGTCAAAGGGCAAAGGTTGAGTACGATATGGTGAAAGTACCGCATCCTCATGTTCATTACCCGGGGTCCATGGCCAATAAGTGTTTGGATGTATTCTAGCCCTTCCAGGCCATCGGCGCATATTGTGATAGGCTGGTTCAAACGCATAAACGTCTCCTGGCATTTCCTCGCCCGCTGAAGCTGCGTATGTTAGAAAGTGATAAGCCAACTGGTCTTGCAAAGTCCAAGGAGGAATCACAAGTGGCCCCAATGTTTCACCAATTTCTACATCTTCCCAGAATAACGTTTCTGATCCGCGCCGTTTCCTTTTCTTGATGTCACCTAACGCGTCTTGGATATTTTGTTCCGTGTAGCTATGGGCCCCCCTTTCGTATAGCATGTGCTCTCCAAGTCTGGCAGGGTCCATGGATCGTGTTGCTCCCATGGTGGCTGTTGGGATTTGGATTTGTGTTGAATATACCTTAGATAATAGATCGCCATGATAATCCCAATAGTTGAGTTCTGTAATCAGGAAGAGGAGAGCACCTTTTGAGCCCTGTTTTTCCACCAATTCCTTTGGAACCTTAGTGGTACGAAACTTTGATCCTACTCTGATTACATCGAAAAATTCGAAAGCAGTACCGGAGTAAAAATTGGCTACTGGGTATCCTTCTGGACGTTGCGCCCCGTGGCCTGTGGGGTATCGTACAGAAGAAACAATAACTCCTGGCGCAATTTGGCAACCGTATCTTGTGTTCAGTCCGTACTTAGGGTCAGAGTAGATAGGATTGTCATCACCAAGGTTTCTAGCGAATGTACTGATTGTTTCAGAGTCTATTCTCAGCGCAGCTTCGAATGGAGGAGGACCTTGTTCATATGGAGCTGGTGGCCAAGGCGGGATATTCTCCATGATTTCTTCGTCAATTTGGGCTCTTGACGCTTCAATATACTCTGCAATCGCTTCTTCGAATGATTGGGAAGAACTGGTGCTCATAATGAAGCTTGTCCTTATTGTTGGGTGAATAGGGGAGTATTTAGCCGATTTTAAAGTTAGGCCAATGCGGTGTCAACAATTATGGATTGTTTATAAAAGTTATTGATATTTATATTGGAGTGCACCAATCGATCAGTCATTTACAAGATATTTTCGTAAGACCACTCGTCCCCAGATCCGCTGTATGCGTGTGGGTATCTAGACTCAAGCAGATTGATATGGTCATGTTCTAGTAATGGTAGAGGTAATTGACTTAACCGATTATCAAGTTCTGAATTGTTTCCGGCGATCCCAGTTATTTTGGGTTGTGTCAGATTTTTTGATTGGATTAGTACTTTAAAACCACCTAGACCGTTTTGCCGATTCAATTCCTGCATGGCCAGTCGGTTAATGTCTCGCTGTTTCTGCGTCAAAGCTTCGCAATTTAAACGTTTAATAAATACGTTTAATCCTAAATTTTCCAGTAAAGTTCGTTGGTTAATTATCTCATAACTATCCAATCCAAATTGTTTTCCAAGAGACATTACCGCTGAAAAATCGACATGGGCGGTTATGTCTTGCTCTCCTATTTTTTGATAAGGATTTGCGTTTGCAGCATGTTGTGAGTAACACTGTAAAGTGCCATTAATTTTCGTCTCGTTATATAGCTTATGTGCTATGTCTCCATAGTCTATGGTTATTACGAAGCCACGTTCAATAACGTTACTTATATCCTGAATCCAGCTGTCTAAATTCAGAGATATTTCCGCTATCTGTCCTTCTTTAAGCTGAATTTCCTGGTTTTGTAATCGTGTCTCAAGTGCTTTTTTAGATGGATTGTCTAAGACTTCTACTATAGAACCGTTATGGGTAGTTACGTAAATCTCTTGCAGTTGTCCGTTTTCTAACTTTACTCGGTGGAATGGAAAAGCGTCGAGAAGTTCGTTAGAAATAATGCACCCAATTATTCGGTTAGGTTTTAAATCATTCAAATCTGTACTTGAGGTGCCAAAACAGCGATCAAGTTCTTTGTAATTAAGTGAGTTATTGAATGAAGGATTGAGGTTCTTTACGTAGTGTTGAATATATTTCCCTAAGTGGCCGCTGCCAGCACCTTGCTCTATAACTGTGAATTCACTTGGTGCGTCTAAAGCTTCCCACATCTCTTCCAATTGCACTGCAAGTAATGCTGCGAAAGCGGGATGTGCCATCGGAGATGTAAAATAGTCGGTTGGAGGATATTGTCTTCCAGAGGTAAAGTAGTATCCGTCTAGAGGTGAATATAAGGCTGATTCCATGAATTCAGCAAACGTAATTTTGCCCTTTTCAGCCATTCTACTAAATACGCTGTGCTGTGCAGATTTCTCGATCATATAAAAGGAACTTACGTAGCAAAGAACAAGAGTCGAACTAAAAAAGCTCAGATCGCGCTACGATAGTACTTGTTGTTAAGATCTATTGAGGCTAGACCCAGGGGTCTTCTGTTTTAACTCCACCTTTGTTCCATGAAGAAGTCTCAACAGAGTTACGGAACTCTTGCCTTGTTCCGCAAGCCCTACACATGCCGTAACTAGTAGGCCCGTTTGGGGGCTCTATAAGCCAGAAATGCACACACTCTTCAGTGATCCTATCTCTGGCTGCCACGGTTCCAATAGACAAAGAAACACCGGTTGTATCACTCACGGATACTGCCCTCCCTAAGATCCAACTCCGGAGCGTATTGGACCTTACATCGATTTTACTGAGGTACACTTGTTGTGTCAATGGACAGTCATACCTAGGACTGTTTTATGAGGTGACCTAGCGGGTTAAGAGTCAGTATAGCTGCTAAGGCATTCTGGCATTAGTTAATAATGAAGCTTGCCGCAGTCTAATGGTTAGGAGTCAATTCCTTTTTCTTCAGGCAGGGCTTTATATTTTGTTGGGCACTTAACTATTATTGTTTCACTGTGGAAATGCCCATCTTTGGACATTGATCCCTCAAGCACGATATCTGAATGCTCATTAAAGAATAATTCAGGCAAAATACCATCGTAGGTTGCTTTAAGTACGGATTGATTTTCTATTAGTTCGAAATGTGCGATTGTACCCTGAGTTTCCCTCACAAAGGAGTCTTGAACTAGCTTGCCGCTGACTCTTATTGTATCTTTACTCGTGTTCCCATCTGCTAGGACCTCTTCCACGGTAAAGTAATAAACAGTTGCCCCTTGGAAGGCAGTAACTGCCAGAAACCCAACTGCGATCGCAAGCAAAGAAACGGCAAAATACACTTTTCTCGCACCTGAGAAGAAGCCTTCGGGATCTCTAATAGGAGAAGCGCTTTTTTGGTCTTTTGTCTTGCTCATTTTCGAATGTTCCTACAAACAAATCCTAGCTTGTTGTGGGCTTGGTTGCAAGAATTTGCGAAACTGAGAGCGACAGTCATTATCGAGTTAATCCATAGTGTGATATTGAAACACAATACTGTGCACTGTTAAGATGGGCAACTTGTTGAGGGGAACGTATTTCCCGTGTTCTTAGCGTCTTAAGATTGTTTTCACCAGGTACGATAAAAACATTGGTAACTGAACTAACAAGCAAAGCAATAATTGGAGGATTAAGCAATCAGGATGCTTAACAGAACTCCTTTGTATCAGGCGCATGTAGATTTATCTGGGAGACTAGTAGACTTTGCTGGTTGGGAGATGCCAATGCAATTCGCTGGTATTCTTGCTGAAGTCCGTACAGTTAGGTCAGGGCTTGGGTTATTTGATGTGTCGCATATGGGTCGTATTTGGTTAATAGGTCCTGATGCCAACCGTATTCTCAACTGGCTAACCACTGCGGACGTTCCTAGTCTTCGAATTAGTAGGGCTAAATATACACTTATTTGCAATGATAAGGGTGGGATAATAGACGACGGTATAATTTATCGCCTTGGAGAAGAAAAATATTTGTTGATATGCAACGCGTCGAACAGGGTAAAGGTTTGCTCTGCACTAGAGACGGCTAGAGATAGCCAATTTAACAGTGTTGAATTGTACGATTCGACAACAGAGATTGGGATGATAGCTTTACAAGGACCCTTTGCCAATGAGGTCATGAATGATCTTTCACAGGGGTTAACGGAGGGACTTAGGCCATTTCAAATAAAAAGGGGAGAGATACTTGGCCAATCAGTTCTCATAGCTAGAACTGGGTACACTGGAGAAGATGGTTTTGAAATAATGCCTCAATCAGAGGCCTGTCTTGACTTGTGGACCGGTTTGGTAGAAATGGGTGCTGTACCGTGCGGGTTGGGGTCTAGGGATATTTTGAGATTAGAAGCGGGTTTGCTACTTCATGGATCTGATATGGATGAAGATGTAAATCCTTTTGAAGCTGGGTTGGATAGGTTCGTTTTTGCCGAAAAAGAATCGATAGCCTCAGCTTCACTTCAAAAATACCTGCAGGATGGCATTACAAAGAAACTGGTGGGTTTCTTGATGATTGACAGAGGAGTCCCACGTCATGGTTTTGATATATTAAAAGATGAGACGATTGTTGGAGTAGTCACTAGCGGTGGGTATTCCCCGTCACTTGACAGGTATTTGGGGTTGGGGTATGTTCCGACTGAGGCTGCATCCCCTGGTACTTTGATATACGTATCGGTTCGTGGCCGTTTGGTGGAGGCGCAAGTTACAACGCTTCCTTTCTACACTCGGAGGAAGATTTGAGTAGTCCAACTGACAGGCGATATTCGAAGGAACATGAATGGGTACTGGTAGAATCTGAAGGAATTGCGTTAGTTGGGATTACCTATTACGCTCAAGATCAACTCGGGGATGTAGTGTATGTCGACTTGCCGAAAGTTGGGGAAGTTGTTGATCAATTTGATAAGCTTGGAGAAATTGAGTCTGTTAAGGCCGTATCTGATCTTTTCAGCCCTATCTCTGGAGAGGTAAGTGAGACAAATGATGTCTTAACAGATAAACCTGAGTTGATAAATTCGGATCCTTATGACTCTGGCTGGATAGTCAAGTTGTCTTCAATAGATGATTCACAGTTAAACAACTTGCTTAGTTCTGAAGAGTATGATCTATACCTTTCTGAAATAGAACATTAATTAGAATGCAGATCGACTCATCTCAACACCCTTACATTCCAAATACTCCCGCTGATCGCGAGGAGATGTTGAAAGTGATTGGAGTAAGTAGTGTAGATGATCTGTTTAGGGACATTCCGCAAAGCTATTCCGCCCCGGCACTTGATATTCCACAGGCCTTATCAGAGATGGAACTTTTGAGAGAGTTAGAGGCTTTGGGTGCTGAAAACTGGCACTCAGGGCAGGGACCATTTTTTTTGGGAGCTGGTGCTTACAGACACTATATACCCGCGGTTGTTCAAGCAATTGTAAATAGGGGAGAATTCTTGACTGCATATACTCCTTACCAACCTGAGGTTAGTCAGGGCACTTTGCAGGCTGCTTATGAATTCCAAACTATAGTAGGGCAGATTCTAGACATGGACGTCGCTAATGCGGGAATGTATGACGGCGCTAGTAGTCTTGCGGAGGGCGCATTGATGGCGTGCAGGATAACAAGACGTTATAAGGTTGCATATTTAGACACCATATCCAGTGATTACGTTGATGTTTTGAAGACATATGCCTTGCCGCAAGGAGTCGAAATTTATCCTGTTACGGCTGACTCGATTAATTTGGAGTCAGACACTGCATGCATTGTTGTACAGAGTCCAAATTTCTACGGATATATTGAGCCATTGGAGAATTTGATAGATACAGCCCACAGTGTGGGTGCGTTATCCGTGGTAGCCACAGATCCTTTTGCTTCTGTTCTGTTCAAGCCGCCCGGGAGTTATGGTGCTGATATAGTTACCGCTGAGGGGCAGCCCCTTGGTGTACCAGTGAGTTTTGGTGGACCTTATGTAGGATTGTTTACCTGTAAGAAGGAATATGTGAGGCAACTACCCGGCCGGGTAGTTGGTAAAACTGTTGATAGCAATGGTCGTACTGCTTACGTTTTGACCCTTCAAACTAGGGAACAGCACATACGTCGTGAAAGAGCGACGTCTAACATATGTACATCTACCGCTCTAATAGGACTTATGACTACCGTTTATAGTGCGATACTTGGAAAGCAAGGTATAAAAGAAGTAGCACAATTGTGTTATCAGAAATCTCACTACGCCGCTTCGCTTATAGAGCAACTACCTGGGTACTCTTTACCCTTAGATGGGGTATTTTTTCAGGAGTTTGTAGTGGAATGCCCGAGGTCACCGACAGAAATAAACAAAGCTCTTGCCTCAAAAGGCATTATAGGTGGATTGGATATTAGTGACCGTATACATAATGGAATGTTGATTTGTGTAACTGAAGTAAACACAAGATTAGATATAGAGACTTTGGTTCAGGCTTTAGTTGATATTGAAGGTTAATAAAAAGTACTGTGAAGAACGATAAAGCGAATAATCAATTGAACCTTTTGATGGATCAGACTGTTGCTGGGAGAAGGGGCATAATAATGCCTGAGCCTGATGTTCCAACGCAACCCTGGCCAGAGCCAGAATTGTTGAGAGATGACTTAGATTTGCCAGAGGTGTCTCAGCCACAAGTAGTCCGTTATTTCACTCAGTTGAGCCAGCTCAATTATTCTATTGACACGAATTTTTATCCTCTTGGCAGTTGTACTATGAAATACAACCCAAAAATAAATGATGTCGTCGCTTCTATCCCTGGAATGAGTAATCTTCATCCAAAGACACCGGGGGAACTTTCACAAGGTGCGTTGAAGGTGATGCACAGATTGCAGTCTTATCTTTCCGAAGTCACTGGTATGAGTGCCACAAGTTTAGCTTCGATGGCTGGTGCTCAGGGTGAACTTGCAGGTGTTTTAATGATACGGGCTTATCATGAGAATAATGGTAATTCCCAGCGCAAACTAATGCTGATTCCAGATAGTGCACACGGGACGAATCCCGCCTCGGCGGCGATGGGTGGATTTTCTGTTAAGTCCATACCGTCTGATTTGAATGGCAACATGGATCTTGATGCTCTAAAAGGGGAGATAGGACCGGATTTGGCGGGAATTATGCTAACTTTGCCCAGTACTCTTGGGTTGTTTGAGACCGACATCGTTGAGATTTGTGAGGCGGTGCATAAAGCTGGTGGGTTGGTTTATGGGGATGGCGCAAATATGAATGCCATCTTAGGTCAACTTAAACTTAGTGATTTGGGATTTGATGTGGTTCATATAAATTTGCATAAAACTTTTAGTACTCCCCATGGTGGAGGTGGACCTGGAGCAGGGCCGGTTTCGGTTTCAGATAAACTGGTGCCTTTCTTGCCATCACCTACAGTTGTTGAAAAAGTTGATACTGATACCCCTGAGTATGTCCTTGAAGAAGCTGAGCATAGCATTGGAAAACTCGGAGCGTTTCACGGAAATTTTGGCGTGTTGATAAGAGCCTATGCTTATATTCGATCATTGGGAGCAGATGGGTTGCGGCAGATCAGTAGAGATGCCGTTATCAATGCTAACTATATGATGGCTAGGTTGAAAGAGTATTACGATCTTTCTTATGACAGGCTGTGTATGCATGAGGTGGTTCTGTCAGCTAGACGGCAAAAGAAAAATGGTGTTAGGGGTCTGGACATTGCTAAGAGATTGTTAGATTACGGATTCCACGCACCAACGATGTACTTCCCATTAATTGTTGATGAAGCTTTAATGGTAGAGCCTACCGAGTCAGAGAGTAAAGAGACATTAGATGCATTTATAGACGCTATGTTGGCCATAGCTTCGGAGTCAGAAAATATTCCTGAGACTGTACAGGGTGCTCCGTATTCCACACCCGTTTCTCGCTTGGATGAGGCAAGAGCTGCGCGCGAGCCAGATCTTCGGTGGCAACCCCGATAGTTAATGTATAGCCGATAGATTATGGGTCTGGCGCTTCTTATAGATTTTGGTAGTACGTATACTAAAGTTACTGCTGTAGACCTTAATGCGGGATTGTTTTTGGGAAGATCTCAAGCCCCGAGCACTGTATCAACAAACGTTTTGGATGGATTTGAGGCAGCAGAGCGCCAACTCGAAAGTCAGCTAGGATTTTCGCATAGTGACGTGGCCCTAAAATTGGCATCATCAAGTGCAGCAGGCGGGCTCCAAATGGTAGCAGTGGGGCTGATAGGTAGATTAACATCTGAGGCTGCTAATAGGGCAGCATTAGGTGCTGGGGCCAGAGTTACAGATGTATTTGAAAGGGGACTTAATCCTAGAACGATTAAGCTTTTGGAGAATTCAAATCCGGATATTATCTTACTTGCTGGGGGTATAGATGGTGGTAACACCGATATTATCCTCCACAACGCAAGGCAAATCGGAATGTCCAGAGTGAAGCCTCCTGTTGTGGTAGCTGGTAACGCTTTAGTCGCAGAACAAGTTAGTGGAATACTTAGCGATTATGGCCATCAAGTGTACGTATGTGACAATGTAATGCCTGCAATGAATGTCTTGAATGTTGAATCAGCCAGGGAAACTATTCGAGAAGTATTTATTGATCATATCGTTGAGGCTAAGGGCTTGGATCTGGCGTCTAATTATTTGGGAAACATTGTAATGCCTACACCGATGGCAGTATTAAAGATGGCGGAGTTATTGTCCTTAGGTTTCGGGGAGGAAGAAGGTGTAGGTGATTTGATGGTTTTGGATGTTGGAGGTGCTACTACTGACGTACATACGGTATCTTCTGGAGTCCCTATAGAAGCTGACGTTTTTGTAATGGGATTGGAGGAGCCTTATGCAAAGAGAACTGTCGAGGGCGATCTTGGATTGCGTGTGAGTGCTAATTCATTAATGGACGCCATTAGCCGAAATAGGATGCCTAGACATATTAGAATTGCTCTTGAAGGGAATAAAACTTTATTCAGAATGGAGTATCTTACATCCAATACTGCCGCACTCCCTTTTGAATCACAGGAGTGGGAAATTGATACTAAGATGGCTGCCGCCGCTGCCTTTATAGCATCTGAGCGACATGCTGGTAGATTAGAGACAGCCAATACTGATTTCGGCACTACTGTGATGGTTCAGAGAGGTAAAGACCTTACTCAAATTGGTACCCTGATAGGTACTGGTGGAATATTGGCATTTGGACGCGATCCTGAAATCGTGTTGGGGGAGTGCCTTTTTGACAAAAGTGACCCGCATTCCCTACGTCCTAAGAACCCGAAAATGTTTGTCGACTCTGATTATGCTATGTATGCTGGAGGGCTACTTGCCACCCTGTATCCTGAAATGGCTATAAAGTTGTTAAAAAATTCTTTACGCGCTGTTGAGATTCCATAACAAGATTAAGTAAATAATATTGCTGCGATTAGCTAAGTAGTATTTTGGCCCCAACACCTAGAGTCCAGTAATGAATCAGGTAAAGTCCTGCGCCAACTAGTGCTATGGAACCTATTAGATCTAAGTTTGTCATCAATGGCCGCAACTTGTTTGCGGTTGCGGTTTTAAAAAAAACAGTACTTATGGTTATGCCAGCAAAAATGAAACCCATACCTAAGCCGTAGGTAATAAATTGAATGAACCCGGGGACAACACCTTTTACAGTAATAGCACTAGCCACTACGACAAGAAAAATTGGTAAGGTACAACTTAATGATGCCAATCCATAACTTATTCCAAACAGGTAGTACTCTTTAATGTTGCTAACTTCCTTTGGTCCTTGAAATTGACTTGCGCGAAGAAAGACAATACTTTTCTTCTTTAAGATTGCGTACAATCCCAGGCATGATAGTAAGATACCAGTTGCTAAACCAAACCAAGGAAAAGTATTTATGATGAATGCACCACCCGTAGAAATGATGAAGCCTATGATCCCAAATAGAGTAATGAAGCCTGCAGATACCATTAGGCTTATGGTTATACTTATCCCCAATCTAACTGTTATGCTCCGAGATGTGTTTGCCAAACCTAATTGGTAAGCGATGAATGCTGGCAACATTACGAATCCACAAGGATTAATTGTAGCCAACATACCAGCGGTGAAAGCATATAAAATAGGAATGTCTGTCATCTAATAAAATCCAATAACGAGTTGTAGGCGGGTACTATGACTGGTTATACGCAGTTTTCCACGGATTCATTATAACGCCTTTTAGGTGTTCGTATTTTTCGAATGTTTATACTTATAATAAAGTCTGAAGTATGATAGCCGTTGTGATTTCGTTAGTTTGAAATCATAAGACAGGTTCGTGTAAAGGGCGCCGAGAATATATAATTTTTGGAATGTTGGAGCCGATAATGAAGGAAAGATATCGAAGAGAGATCGAGGATATTCTTAGCAACATAGAAATTGAAAAAGATGACAGTTCTAAGCAGGATACCGAAAACTTTGAAGTTGAATCTGATTCGGAGCCTCGTTCATTAATTAGATATATCACACATGTCCGTCCTTTCAAGATCATTCTGTCAAGTATAATTTTACTTGCAGTTGCATTGCTAATCGGCCCCATTTTCCCAAGCTTTTTGGGATCATTTATCGCGTGGGCGGCTGTAGTGATTTTTATAGTAGGTTATTCTTTGGTATTTATTAGCCCTAGCCAAAAATATGAGAAACGATGGAGAGGGCAGCCAATTGATGAGCCGGAATTAGGATTCTTCGATAAGGTAAGAAGGAAACTTAGCGGTATGTAGACCATTATTATTGAATGAGCGTGGATTTCTTGTTGCTAGGCTTACAAAAGTTTCCGTACGGCGTATCCCAGTAGTCAGCCCCAATTTTTTCCTAAGAAACACACCCAGTTCTTTTGCGGTATGTAGATTGATCCAGACAAAAATGTCGAAAGATCCAGTAGTTAGCGCAACATACTGTATTTCTGGAAATTCAGATAGGCTATCCGCTACAGTTTCTATTTTGTCTGGATCAGTTTGTATTCCAACTATGGCAGATGCGTTATACCCCATTAGTTCCAAGTCAGGTATTGCCGCAATGTTGATTATCTTGTTGTCGATTAAGTGTTTGAGCCTGCGACGTACTGTACCCTCACTGATTCCGACCTTCTTCCCAATTCCTGAGTTAGAATAACGACCGTTTTCCTGAAGGATGTTTATAATTTGAAGGTCTATTTTATCCATTGTGTATTTTTCAATCATTCCTATAAATGTGATTAGCTGCGACTGATTATCGTAATCAAAGTTACGAATTATGTCAATAAGTGTATTATGGGCGCTTGATACTGTCTAAATTCGTATTGTTGTTTGTTGACCTTAATACTGTCCGATGCTACACTCAAGCTGAGCTATGAAAATGGCTTTTATGATGTGAATGCCGGATTTGTTATCTGAATTAAAGGAGACTCCAATTGGGAACTATTACTATTAGTGAACTGGCCGCTGAAAAACTCAAGGAACTTATCGATGAGGAAGGGCAAACAGGGTCGTCTTTGAGAATAGGTTTTGTAGCTGGCCCCCATGGAGGAGCAGGATACTCTCTTTCACTAGAGGGGCAGACGAATGACGATGATGTTGTTGTGAACTCTAACGGTGTTCAGATCATAGTTGATCAGGAGAGCCTCCCTATGTTGGATGGGTCTGAGATAGATTATATGGATGGTTTGATGCGCAGTGGCTTCATTATTAATAACCCCAACATTCAGTCGGGTGGATGCGCTTGTGGAGGAGGAGGAGGAGGTTGTGGTTGTGGTGGCGGAGGCGGAGGCTGTGGTGGTGGTGGTGGATCGTGTGGTTGTGGTGGGCACTAAGAATTACTCAAACAAAAAAAGGCCGGACTTGTCCGGCCTTTTTTTTTCACCTCACGGAATTCAAGTTGAATCTTCGATATAGTGGAATGCACTGAGGGCGGCTGTTATACCGTCACCTACGGCTGTGCCTAGTTGCCTATCAGAGTTTGACCTAACATCCCCTCCTGCAAAAATTCCTGGAATGTTTGTTTCCATCGCCATATTAGTAATTATATGACCGCCACCGTCAAATTCAATTCCGCTCTCGCTTATAAATTCTGTGTTGGGATGAAAGCCTATAAATATGAACAACCCTGGTATTTCCAGTTCGGAGAGTTCCCCAGTTTGCGTGTTTTTCAAATCGAGGTATTCCATTTGACCGTTTCCGTGAACTTTCTCTACTACTGAGTTCCATCTGAAGTCTATTTTCGGATTGTTCAGTGCTCTTTCTTGGAGAATCCTGCTTGCCCTTAACTTATCTCTTCTGTGAATAATGGTTACGCTTTTAGTCATTTGGGTTAGGTACAGACTTTCTTGCATTGCAGAGTCGCCTCCACCTACAACGGCCACCGGTACATCCTTGAAAAAGTTGCCGTCACAAGTTGCGCAGTATGAAACACCTTTACCAGAAAATGTGTCTTCTCCTGGAACGCCGAGTTTATTGTGATCTCCGCCGGAAGCGATGATGACCGATTTAGCGTTAAATTCGTAGTCTGATCCCACTACGGTTTTATTTGATCCATTCATATCTATACTTGTTATAGTATCGTAAAGTATTTCGGCTCCATATTTAACTGCTTGATCCTCGTAAAGTCGTGCCAATTCCGGTCCGGTTATCCCATCTGGAAATCCTGGATAGTTCTCGATAATGTCTGTGAGCATTATTTGCCCGCCGGGAGCAAGTTTTTCCACGACGGCTGTTTTTAACATAGCTCTGGATGCGTATAGAGCTGCACTTAGCCCAGTAGCACCTCCGCCGATAATTACTACGTCGAAATCGAGGGTTTTAGTCATTCATTTTCCTCCGAGCACTTTTACTGCCGCAATTAGTAGAGTGATAAACAAGTTATGATATGTACTCTGCTAGCGTTGTACATATGCCCACTTGGCCATTGGCAATTATATACGTTTAATCTAACAATTCCACTTGGATTTTGATCAATATATTTACCTGGCGATTATTTGTTCCTGAATAATTTTTAGTCGCCTAACTCGTTCCTCTACCGGAGGGTGCGTGGAGAATAATTTTGCCAATCCCTGTCCACGTAGGCTGTTAAGTGGATTCACAATAAAAAGGTGCGACACGGGCTCCAGGCGTTCTTTGGGAATATTGATCATTTTTCGTTGGTTGCCTTTGTTTATTTTTGATAGGGCTTCGGACAAAGCTATAGGTTCACCCGAAGTGAGAGCACCAGCGCGATCCGCTTGAAATTCTCTGGTTCTAGAAATCGCCAACCTTATTAGAGTCGCTGCTAGAGGCATTACTATTATAACTATCAAAATCGGGATTATGCTTAACGCACTACCTCCTTGTCTACGACCTCCTAGTCCTCCAAATATCAGTGACCACTGAGCCATCCAGGCTATCATTGATATAGCACCAGCTATTGCTGCCACCATGGTCATTATAAGAGTATCTTTGTTGCCGATGTGTGCTAATTCATGTGCAATAACTGCACTTAATTCTTTCCGGTTTAGTACTTTGATTATTCCCTTGGTTACTGCAATTGAAGCGTGCTTCTTGCTTCTGCCTGTAGCAAAAGCGTTGGTTGAATCCGAGTCTATCAAGAAAATTTTTGGTTTAGGTATAGAGGCAAAATATGACTGTTCATCCACAATAGCATGTAATTCTGGCATTTCATCTTGGGTAGCAAGTTTGGCTTTAGCCATGGATAGCACTAGTCTGTCACTGAACCAGAAGCCTGCGAAATTCATAATCATGGCTATTACTAGGAACACTAGCACCATTGATGGATCTCCACCACCTATGAGTGCGCCTGTAGTAAGTAATAAGAATGTAAGAAATATAAACAGAATTCCAGTTTTAATCAGATTCAATTTCTCGCCCCTCCCTTTGTTGCGCATTCCTAGATTCGTATTATACACATCCAATTTCTATCTTAGCTGATTTGGGAACGTTATAGCGATGAATCATGCTTTGTAAGTTGGAGGCTTGATCATCAGAGTAAGTGGTATAGTTGGAATCATTAGTAACCCGATAGTGATGAATGCTGGTCTATAACTATCGGTTATGTCAAAGACGATACCAGCAAAAATCGGCCCTATTATGCTGAAAATTGCTGTCAGGGTCATTGTGATTCCTACTAGCGATCCGTACGATTTTCTACCAAAATAGTCAGCGAGTAATGCGAATCTGACTGGGACAGTACCCCCGTGGGCCAAGGAATATAGAGGGATAAATATAGCTAAGTGCCAGAGTTCTGTTAGTAAGCCGAATGACAGCGCTCCTAACGAAAACATCAAGTATGTGAAACACAGGACATTTCTTTTATTCATTTTGTCGGATACTAACCCAAGTAGTAACCGCCCAGTCACGTTTCCTATTGCTAGTGCCATAACCGCAAACCCCGCTGTAGCAGTAGAGAAACCGTAACTTTCTAATGTGGGTATGATCATCACTACTGTGATGGACATTACCATCCCTGACAAACCCATTCCGATGACTAACATCCAGAGTGCTCGGGTTTTCAAAATTTCTCTTACAGTAAATACCGGTTCTGAGTTTTGGTCTTTTAATAGTTGGTTATTTGGATTATTTGAGGCGCTATTCCGTAATGGGTTTACGCCGTCTGGCAGGTACCCGTATTTTTCCGGTCGGTGCCTCATAACCAAAGATACGGGTATGCCTACTAACATTGTTCCTATACCTATCCAATCCAGCACAGCTCTCCAGCCATAAGTGCTAATTGCCCATACGATCAACGGTGCTGCCAATCCTCCTGAGGCTCCCCCAGCGAAAGCAAACGTAAGAGCACGAGCCCTCTTACGAATGAACCAATTGCTGATTACGGGAGTGGTTGTAATCATTGTAGCCATAGCAATACCAAGTGCTAGCAAACCAAATGAAAGATAGAATGTTATTAATGAACTAATTCTAGCCAGAGCGAAAAATCCAAAGGCTGTTACAGTGGTGCCAACCAGCATTACTCCTCGTGCACCATACCGGTCTACCAAGAATCCAACAAATGGCCCAACTATTCCTGACTCTGTTCTTTGAAGGGATAATGCCGTAGCTGTTGCAGCTTTGCTGAAACCGAACTCGTTGGATATAGGATTGAAGAATGCTGTAAATCCGAAAAAGAATGTTGCCGATGTGAAGAAGGCTTGAATAGCTGCTCCTACCACTATATACCAGCCAAAGAATATGCGTTTATCTTTGGAATTTGCTGATGGTTTCATGGTGAAGCTCTCATGGCCTAACAATAATACTCCTGAGGTCAATTAATTGCTTTACCGTATAAAGTGCGCAGTGATATATTTTACAAAATTTTCTGAGGAGTGCTCTCATGACGCTCTATAGATCTAAATTTGGCGTAACGGTGATGGAAAATATAATGGTACCCATGCGCGATGGGGTTAGGCTCGCAACAGATGTCTATTTTCCAGTAGAACAAAACGGTAAGAACTCCGAATGGCCTTTGCCAGTAATCTTGGAGCGTACTCCATACAATAAGCGCTCACCAGACCGTATCGAGAAGAACTGTAGATATTTTGCAGAACGTGGATACATATTTGTGATGCAGGATTGTCGAGCTTGTTATCAATCAGAAGGTGAGTTCGGTTTTTTCTGGCAAGAAGGCCCAGACGGCTTGGACACTATGACTTGGATTACAGAACAAGAATGGTGTAATGGAAGCATTGGCACTACCGGAACGTCCTACGCCGGATGGACCCAGAATTCTTTGGCAGTACTAGATCCCCCCGGGTTGAAATGCATGTGGGTCAATGAGGGCGCATCTAATGGATACACTAGTACTTTGAGGCATGGAGGCGCTTTAGAGCTGAGATTTCTTACTTGGTTATATTGGCATGCTGCAATGAACGACAATGCTGGGTTGAAAAATACGGAGGCAGCCGTAAAGTCTTTGGCAAAATCCGATACGCGTGAAATATTGAAACAATTGCCGATCAAAAGAGGACAAACTCCGCTGGCTCATGCTCCAGCTTATGAGGAACTTGCTATTAAGTTGCTCTCATCAGGCGATTACGATGAGACATGGAAGGATCCGAGTGTCAATTTCCAAATTCACTGGGATCAATTTGCTGATGTCCCGACGGTTTTTTCTAGTGCTTGGTATGATTCATATACTAGGGCAAACATAGAAAATTATGTGGGTTTATCCAGTAGAAAGAAAGGTCCATTTCGTTTGATTATGGGACCATGGACTCATGGTGACGGATCGATGGGTAACACCTATTCTGGCGGCATAGATCTGGGTCCTGAGGCACCTATTGATTACAATTTCGAGCGACTAAGGTGGTTCGACCACTGGCTTAAGAATATTGATAATGGTGTGGATATGGATCCCAAGGTACGAATATTCATTATGGGTGGCGGTGATGGAAGCAAGAATAGGGAGGATAGGTTAAATCACGGAGGTTATTGGGTAGAAACAGAGAAATGGCCATTCGATAGGAGTGATATTTATAAGTTATACCTTAATTCGGAAGGTTCACTAGATAGTAATAAACCTAGAATCAAAGACTCTTTTTCTACTTATGTATTCGATCCTAAGGATCCTGTCCCATCGATAGGTGGTAACGTATCATCGTTGGCGACGTTACGGCCTATACCAAGCTTTATTTCGGATGCCAGCCAACTTCCCCAATCTTATAGGGTGGAACAGATAGTGTTAGCGGGAGGTTGGGATCAAAGAGAAGCAAAGAACGTTTATGGAGCTAAGCCGCCGTATAACGAACCTTTAGGGGCCCGCCAAGATGTTTTAGTTTTTAAAACTGTGCCTCTAGCTGATGATTTGAAATTGACAGGCTCAATTGAAGTAACAATGTGGGTTTCTTCGGACGCACCGGATACTGATTTTACTGCTAAACTTATTGATCTATATCCACCCAGTATAGACTACCCTGATGGATTCGCTCTGAACATAAGTGACAGTATATTCAGGATGCGTTACAGAGATTCTTGGGAAAGACCATCTGATATGAAACCAGGATTAATATATCCGATAACTATAGTTATGTATCCTAGTGCGAACATTTTTGTAAAGGGGCACTCGATAAGGCTAGACATTTCTAGCTCAAACTTCCCAAGGTTCGATGTTAATCCAAATACAGGGGAGCCTTTAGGTCACAATACCCATACGCGAATAGCTGCTAATACTGTTTACCATGATTCAAGATATCCGTCTCACTTAAAAATAGAAGTATCGGACATTTGAAATTACTAAACTGCAAAGATCAGGTTGTCTTTGGTGATAATCCTATCTTCGTTTGTTATTCCTTCGCGCAGATATTTCGGCAGAGAAAAGATATTTGCGTGTGTAGTTCCGTCGTAGAATTTTAGGTCATTGGAAATTCTATCTTTTATACGTGAATCTATTTCATTCATTGTTATTTGTGGCAAGGTCTCACCTGCTACAACGAATCCCCATTGCAGCCCAAAGGAAGGCATGTATAAGTGATAGGGATTAGTTACCCGAAACACAGTACTGATAGTTTTGTTTATGGCCGTAAAAACCTCTGAATAATCCAGTGGACCAGCGGGTCCTGATTGAACAACAAGTAGGCCTCCGGCTTTTAGTTTGTTTTTCACTATAGAGTAAAACTCTTGTGTATATAGAAGGTATGCAGGTCCTCCTTCGAGTGGATCGGGGATGTCAATGATTATGACATCGTACCGATTCTGATCCTTGAAAAGATACTTGTGAGCATCTTCAAAAATTAGTTTAAGACGCTTATCTTCAAAGCTGCCTCTATGATGGTTTGGGAGATATTTTTTGCACAAACCTACCACTTCTTCATCCAGGTCTACCATAGTGACATGTTTTACAGATTTATGAGCCAGTACTTCTCGTAAAGTGGAACCCTCTCCACCACCAGCTATGAACACCGACTCAGGATTATTGTGAAGAATCATTCCAGGATGTACGAGAGCTTCATGGTAGATGAAGTCGTCGGCCTCTGAGGACTGAGTTCTACCGTCAAGTACAAGGGTTCTTCCAAATGGCACTGTATCTATGATTTCAATCTGTTGATACTTTGTTTGTCCAGAGAACACTATCTTGGATAGGTGTGATGATAGAAATAGATCTGGAGTAATGTACTCGTAATACCATTTTGTGGGAGGCTCAGTCATATCTATAGCGCTGATTCTGACGGCAACTTAGTCAAGTCACTTAAGACACCGCGGGCAATTTCTGTTGTAGAAGATTCGACCGCTCTAAATTTTTCTTTGAGGAATGCTGCTGCTTTCTGGGGCTTAAATCGTTCACTGCATGAAAATATATCAATAGCCGCGTAAGAGTACTCTGGCCAAGTATGAATAGTTAGATGAGACTCTGCAATTGCCACCACTCCTGTAACTCCTAATGGGTTAAATTTGTGAAAAGTTTCATCGACTATTGTTGCACCGATTGTTCGTGCTGCTTCGATCATTGAGTCCTTTACGTATTCGATGTCATTAAGCAATATTTCGTCACATTGCTTAAGCTCTAATATAAGATGTTTGCCTAAAGCTTTTAAGCTCATCTACCCTCCGAGCTTAAAAGAGGTATCATGCCTTGGGCAGCTAACCTAACAAATTTCAATCTAGGAATCCCAACCAATTACTGAACTCAATGCCGCAATATCAGCATGTTTTTCAATTAAACCCGAAAAAGTTTCTGCCTTTTCAGAATGGTGAATGCTGGAAGATTGGAACAAAGTATCTAATTCTCTTGATGATTCTAAGGTACCTTGCTTGACTAGTATAACCGGAACCGACTCTTCCCTAGCCTCATGTTCAATGTACTGTACCGGTCTATGCCCACCCGTTAGTACTAGGCATTTTGTTGGTGTTTTCAGAGCAGCCATTTGAATGTCTGGGCGATCCGCTCTGACTAATACAGCTTTGGTTTCACTAAGGTTGAAATATTCAACGCCATTATCCAGTACTATTCCGCCAATAAGGACACTGTCAAAAAGTTGATCCTTATTATCTTCTCCAAGCAGATATTCGCCCCCTAGGTGGTCAGCTATTTGCCCTACCGTTACACCTTGTAACGACCTTTCCTCAGGAATAAATCCAAGCACATTAATACCTGCAGATTCAAGATCATGCCTTAGAGCAAATTCAGTCTCTTTGTAACGATATTTTGGAACCTGGTTTACTATGACTCCTGCGAGTCTCTCCCCAATTCTGTTAGCAGATTCGATCACTATTTTTGAAGTGAGTTTTCTAGAGTATGAAGCTATCAAAATTGCCTTTGCGTCTAGAGCTTCGATTAAATTTATTGAAATGTCAGACCCATTTTGGGATTCGTCTGATAACGAGGGGAGTTCTACAATAACGTTGTTTTTGATGTTAAGGATTTTTTTAGCTATCTTAGGAACTTCGATTAATAGTTGATCATTATTAGTCAAAGATTGTCCCAAATCGACCGACGCAGGGTCATTTTCTGAGCCACTTATATTTGCCAAGAACGGTGCGTCGTTTTTTGCCTCTGGTAATTTAGATATGTTAATGGGCTTGAGAGATTCAAGTTTAGTCCCACGCATCCTATATAGGAGAGTAACTCCAGAGCAGAAAGCTGTTTTGCCATCACCAGAGTTTATTGATGTTATACAAAGGACTGACATTTATGCCTCCATGGCGTATGTAAATCATCAGCTTTACCGAGAGCCGCATTTTGGTAGAGGCTTAGCACGTGAAAGTGGAGCGGAAGACGGGATTCGAACCCGCGACCCTCACCTTGGCAAGGTGATGCTCTACCACTGAGCCACTTCCGCACTATTATTCGCGACTTACAGCTCTTGCAAGTGCCGAGGGGCGGAGTCGAACCACCGACACGAGGATTTTCAGTCCACTGCTCTACCACTGAGCTACCTCGGCGCGGGTTCATAGTATGACAGTGGTAAATATAGTGTCAAGGTAATATAACTTTACTGGAAGTAAAATTAAGGGATAGATTGCGAGGAATGCAAAGGGTGACTAGAATAGTGTTGTGCCGAAGTGGCGGAATGGTAGACGCGGTGGTCTCAAAAACCATTGGGGGCGACCCCATCCCGGTTCGAGTCCGGGCTTCGGCACCAATTCCATTTACCTAGATTAGATATGTACGGTAGCCCATTCTATTTATATGCGCTAGACGTTTTGATTTCGTCTCGAATCTCCCGTTTTCGAGAGCTTGCTCCCAGTATCCTTTTTCTCATTCTTACATTGAGCGGTGTGATTTCAACGAGCTCGTCTGAGGCTATAAAATCTAAAGACTCCTCCAAGCTCAGTAAAGTAGGAGGCACTAGCCTTACTGCGATATCTGCAGTTGATGATCGGATATTGGTTTTTTTCTTCTCTTTACAAACGTTCATGACGATGTCTTTTTCTCTTTGATGAAAACCGATTATCATTCCTTCATAAACCGGTGTGCCTGGATTTATGAAGGTGTCTCCTCTGCCTTGAGCATTGCTTAATCCATACGTTACTGCTACGCCATCTTCAGATGCTACAAGAGCGCCATTCCTAATGGACGGAAAGTCACCTGTGAATGGTTCATATCCAATGACTTCCGTATTCATTACTCCATTGCCATGAATAGTACGTATAAAATAACTGTGAAATCCTATTAAACCACGAGTCGATATTGCGAATTCTAAGTGGACATTTCCATGTTCATCTGAGTGCATGGTTTCCATTCTGGCTCCACGTTTAGCTAGATTTTCAGTAATTGGGCCAATGTATTTCTTATCTGTGTCGATAAAAAGCCGTTCGTATGGTTCCATCTTTTTGTTATCTATTGTTTTTATTACTGCCTGTGGTCTTGAGGCTTCGATTTCGTAGCCTTCACGTCGTAAAGTCTCTAGCAGCACACCTAAATGAAGTTCGCCACGGCCAATCACAGTGAATTCACTGGCGTTGGCTGTGGCCTCTATTTTAAGGCTAACGTTTGTTTGGAGTTCTCTTTTCAGCCTGGCATGGAGCTGTCGAGCAGTAATGGCATTTCCGTCACGTCCAGCAAACGGTGATGTATTTACCCCTACCGTAATTGTTAAAGTTGGTTCGTCTAAGATAATCGGGGGCAATGGTTCTGGGGAAAATGCATCTGCAATCGTATCACCAATCGCGGCATTCTGAACTCCACTTAGTGCAACTATTTCCCCGGCGTTCGCAGAGGATACTTCAGCTCGTTCCAAATTTTGAAAAACATACAGATTATCGATGGTACTATAAGTTCGTTGATCATTAGTGTCAATTTGAATTATAGATTGGCCTTGATATATACGACCTTGGTGTATTCTGCCGACGGCAATTTGTCCAATATGATTATCGTAGTCTAACGCCGCTACTTGAAATTGAAGAGGTCCATTGGCTTGCCCAGTAAATACTGGAACTTCATCGATGATCGCTTTAAATAATGGGTCCATGTCAACACCGCGTTCCGTTGGATTTAATGTTGCATAGCCGTCACGCCCTGATGTGTATATAACTGGGTAATCTAACTGCTCGGATTCCGTGGCTACTTCCAAGAATAGATCTTGGACCATGTCTACTACTTCGGCAACTCGTGCACTTGGACGGTCTATCTTGTTAATTACAACCAGGGGTCTCAAATTTTTCCTTAGGGCCTTTTTAAGTACATATCTAGTTTGTGGCATTGGTCCTTCTACCGCGTCGACAAGCAGTAGGCAACCGTCAGCCATGTTTATTACTCGTTCCACTTCTCCACCAAAGTCGGCATGTCCGGGCGTATCTATGATATTAATCTTCACATTTCCATATGTGACGGCTGTGTTTTTTGCCAATATAGTGATGCCTCTCTCACGTTCTATGGGATTGGAATCCATTATAAGATCGCCAGGTTGTTGATTGTCTCTGAATACCTTACTTTGTTTTAGTAAGGCGTCTACTAGAGTAGTTTTGCCATGATCTACGTGGGCAATGATAGCTACGTTGCGAATTTCGTGATTGTCGTTTGGTTTGATGACTGGAGTGTTCAAGTGATATCAACGCTTGGGCAAGGCACATGTTGTTAAACAATGATAGCACATCTATAAATGTCCAGATTTTGTGGTAAAGCTGCTAGGTATGTGAAATTTAGCTATGAAAGTTTTACAGCTGTGCCAAAAGCGAGTATCTCTGCCGACCCTTGCGCAATCATTGATGTGGTGAATCTTAAGCCTACTACAGCATCGGCACCTAGCGCTTCTGCTCTAGTAGTTAACCTCAAAAGAGCTTGTTCGCGTGCCTCAGCCATTAATTTAGCGTACTCGGTCACTTCGCCGCCAACTAAGCTGCGGAAGCCTGCCATGATATCTTTGCCCACATGCCTGGCTCTTACAGTGTTTGCACTTACCAGGCCCAATACTTCTTTAATGTGATACCCTTCAATTGTGTCAGTGGTAACGACTATCAATGTTCAATATCCTCGAAGTGTTCCTCGTTTGATTTTTTCAACCCATCACGAATTACGGAGGCTAGAAGTATTGCTGTTCCAATTACAGTTGTCAATATTGCAAGTCTTATGATTAATGGAGCGTTCAAACCAAACAGGAGAGATCTCAGGATATGAAAAGAAGCGTAAAGAACCAGTACTCCTAATCCCGTTAAAGCAAATATTGCGCCTAATCTGTTCATCTAGGATGATATTAAAATTGGTGTAATCTATCTTGAAGTAACTGAGGTGGCTAAAAGCCACCTCAGTTACTTAGTTTTTAATACCAATCCCTGTAGAATGTTTCGTATGGTACTGCCGGTGGTTTAGCCACGTGTGGTACAGGCAGGACTACCTTACCGCCTTCACGTGAAGGCAGGTATACGGTAGAAGTGCCC
>CAZBMS010000016.1:0-30422 GCA_964493125.1 uncultured Dehalococcoidia bacterium
CTTTAACCTGTTCCGGGGTAGCTTCAGAAGCACCCCGTTCGTACATAAGCTTTTCCCCAATTCGTTCGACCGGCATAGCTCGGGATCCACCCATCTCCTCCATAGGAATAAGTATCAGCGTTCCATAGCATTTCGCGATCAGATCAGCGTGAGCATCCCAATAGTTGTTAGCAGCAATCAGGAAAAGAAGGCGCCCTCTGGAACCCGCCTTCTCAAAAAATTCACTCGTCTTCTTGGTTGCTCTTACACGACTGGTCCCTACTCTTAAAACGTCGTAGAACTCCCACGCCACGCCTGAGAAAAAGTCGCCGACTGGATATCCCTGTGGTCGGTTAGGACCCTGCCCGCCTGCTCCTCTAACTAGTATCAAGGCAGGATTAGGCACAATCTGACAACCGTACCGCGTTTTCTTGCCATATTCTGGATCTATAAATAAAGGATTGTCATCCCCTGCACTAAGTGCGTAGTTTCGAATCGTCCTCTCATCAAACCTTACGGATGCTTCGAATCCCTCAGTATAAGGTGGCTCAGACCAGGGAAAAGGAGTGCCTTTCCCGGGCGGTCTGTACTCATCTCTCTCCGCTCCGATAGACTCCTTGCATCGTTCTACGTACTCTATCATTGCCTCTTCAAAGGTCTGTTCTTTTGTCATAAATCTGCCTCCTCAATGCCAATCCGTCGAATGAATATCAACTACACATTTAAGATCGCTTTAGGCGCCTATTGTCTCCTCCATCAGTCGAAGAACATTCTCCCCCAGAATCTTCTTTACTGTAGACTCCGGCTGACCTCTTTTAAGCAGCTCTTCAGTTATCAGTGGTAGCTTACTGCAGTCCTCCAGTCCAATCGGAAGGGATGGCACTCCGTCAAAATCAGAACCCAGACCCACGTGGTCTGGGCCTGCCACATCAATCATATGTTCAATGTGATCCACTACTACCTCAAATGACGGTATAGGTATCTGTTTTATCAATGAATCAAATTCCGCCATCTTTGCCGCATCCGAACCCTTAAGTGATCCCTTGTATCCCCTGAGAGCATCGGCAATGGACATTCCTGCTATTGCATGCTCATCTCGTATTCTTTCGTGGGTCTTGCGATATTCATCGGATATGAATGCAGGTACAAATGTAGGACACACAACACCTCCGCCTTCAGCAACGGCTTTAATCTGATCATCCCAAAGATTGCGAGGGTGATCACAGATGGCCCTCGCAGCAGAATGTGAAGCGATAACCGGTTTAGTAGTTACCTTCAACACATCCCAAAAAGTCTCTTCTGAAACATGAGAGACGTCTACCATCATGCCGATGCGGTTCATCTCTTTAACTACATCAACGCCGAAATCAGTAAGGCCATGATGCTTAGGCGGATCCAGACAACCGTCCGCCCAATTATTGTTGTTGCTCCAGGTAAGAGTCATGTAACGCACACCAAGATCAAAAAACTGCCTAAGAACCCCCAAATCGTCCTCTATGGCGTGACCCCCTTCTATACAAAGGACACCCGCAAGCTTTCCTGATTCAAAGCACCGTTTAACATCTGCCGCACTTGTAGCGATCTCTATGTCATCGGGATAGTCGTTACAAAGCTGCTTGACCGCATCTAAGTCTTGTAAAACTCTCTTTATAGACTGTTTCTCATCAATCATTTCAGGTCTGATCCAGGCAGAGAAAAATGCGACGTCCAGACCACCTGCTCGCATATTGGGGATATTTACATGGCTTAGATTATTGTCGCTGCCAAGATCTTCACCGTGATCTACTATTCTGTCCGGTGTATCAACGTGGCAATCAATTAACAGAGAGGAAAAATGTAGCTCCCGAGCCTTAGCATCCAAAGAGGGCCTCCTCAAATACCTGAAAGATGTCACATTCAGTGTCTGAGCGCCATACTATCAGAATTAGTAATAGAAGTGCCCAAGGCGATATATATCAGATTATCGCAGTCAATAAGCCTCTAAGGTAGAAAGAGGCCAATAAGACACCCAGACCTTTCCTATTATGTCCTCAAGGCTAACGGGACCCCAGTTTTTCGAGTCGTTACTTCGCATTCTGTTGTCACCAAGGACAAAATATTCCCTAGGAAGCATTATCTTGTCACTCATGTTAATCAAGCTGGGTTTCTCATAGAGATAAGGTTCTTTGACTCTAACACCATTGACTCGAAGCTGCCCATTACTAATACCAATTAAGTCACCTGGTATGGCAACCACTCGCTTAACTAAGTTCTTGCTGGGCTCATCAGCAAGTCGGAAAACTACTAAGTCTCCTCTTTTTGGTGGGTCAAATAGATGTGCGTTGGGTTTTTGCTCAAGAGTTACGAACGGTATCTTGTCAGATACCTTAGAAAAGTCGAACCTAGCATATGCCAGCTTATTTACCATCAGAAATTGGCTCTCAACAAGTGTGGGAAGCATACTTTCGCCTTCGACCCTATAATTCTGCAAACTTATTTGTAGAGTAGCAAACATTAATAGGCCAATAAGTATTGTGTTAAGAATTTCGCGGAGTATTCTACGCATGTTGAAAGCCTCGTTAGGCAGCCATTTTAACACACAGTACATTCCCATACGATTTTGTTTATAATGAGGTACTTATTGAGGAAATCCCTAATGGTTAAAGACATGATTAAGCTTAAGCTTATATTTTTCGCCTCCCTTTTCATCATACTTGCATCAGGCTGTACAAGTGATAGCTCCAGCGAATCCCCGAGCGCCGGAGAAAATCCCGGTGCTTCAGAGCCATATCTCGATATTAGTTCTGCCGATGCCCGCAGCTTTGGAGGAGAATCTTATTCCAACAATTACGGGACATCTAACCAATCCACCGGCATTTTTGTAAACGGTTCGGGGAAAATATCCGTTGAACCGGATCTGGGAATCATAAATCTGGGCGTTTCTAAAACAGACAAGACGGTATCCAAAGCCAGGAAGGCAGCTGCGGTCGCGATGAATGCAGTTATGAAAGCGGTAAAGAAAAGCGGAGTAGCTGAAAAAGACATAAAGACACAACATTTCGGAATTCAGCCAGAGTACCGATGGACTCAGAATAAGCAGGAGTTTGTAGGTTATAAAGTTACAAACAACATCTCCGTTAAAGTTCGTGATTTGGACAATATCGGGGGGCTCATAGATGAAGTGGCAGATGCTGGCGGAGACTTGATACGATTAAATGGTATCAGCTTCACCATAGAGGATACTAATCAATTGGCAATTGAAGCCAGAGAGTTGGCAGTTAAGGACGCCATTGCCAAAGCAAAACAATTCGCGTCACTCACTGACGTAACGCTGGGTAAACTTATCTATATAACAGAAACAGGCAGCAACACCCCGATACCTATGCTTAAGACAGCCGGGATGGCATTTTCTGAGGCAGGGGACATCTCATCTTCACCAATTAGTGAAGGCGAAGTAGAGATTGTTATAAGGGTTCAAGCCGTTTTTGGGATCGTATAACCACGCGAAACAAACGAGCTTGATAACACCCACTTAGAATATTAAGCAACACTGATTCTTGCGGTCATGCCTATGAGATGGGTAGAATGAGTGAAAATGATAATCGCTGTTTAATGTGAAGAAATAAATTGGTACTAAGTGACAAAACAATTAGAGATGAGATTGAGAAGGGTCGTATTCTCGTAGAGCCTTTTGAAGACTCTGCGGTGCAACCTGCATCTGTAGATTTACGTCTGGGAAGTAAATTTCGGGTTTTCAGAAGCCATCGGCTTCAGGTGATTGATGTAAAGCAACCCATGGAAGAACTTACAGAACTTGTTGAGGTAGATGAGGTGACCCCTTTTGTTTTACACCCTGGGGAATTTGCCCTGGGAGTTACTTTCGAATCTGTAACTTTACCCAACGATGTCGTAGGCCGTCTTGACGGGAAAAGCTCTCTTGGAAGACTGGGACTTGTAGTCCACTCAACTGCTGGGTTTGTAGATCCTGGTTGGGAGGGTAACCTCACTCTGGAATTAAGCAACTTATCAAATCTTCCTATAAACCTTTATGCATACATGAAGGTTTCACAAATCTCTTTCATGAGGCTTACAACACCTGCTGACATTCCTTACGGTTCTTCCAAAATAGGCAGCAAATACCAGGGGCAAGACGAGCCTACGCCAAGTCGTTACTACCTAAACTATGCATCAGAAAGTAGTAAACGAAACAAATAGTCAATCTGAGTTTATGCGGAGTGCATTGTCTTTAGCGCAGCAAGCGTTGGGCAGTACAACACCTAACCCAGCAGTGGGCGCTGTAATCGTTAAAAACGGCGAGATAGTAGGGCAAGGTTTCAGCCTGCCGGCCGGCAAAGATCATGCGGAAATCGTAGCCATTCGAGACGCGAGAAATCTGACTGAAGGGGCAACACTGTACATAACCTTGGAACCCTGTTGTCACACAGGACGAACCCCACCATGCACTGACGCCATAATAGAGGCAGGCATCAAAAAAGTTCATTTCTCTGTAATAGACCCAAATCCACTAGTCTCTGGTAAAGGGGCTAAGTTGCTTCAACATGAAGGAATAGAAGTTTGTAGCGGTGAGGAAAAAGAAGCTAGCCTCAAACTCAATGAAGCTTACTTCAAGTATATACGAACTAAACGGCCGTTTGTGACAGCTAAATGTGCGACTAGTTTAGACGGCAAAATAGCCACTCGCTCTAGAGATTCACGTTGGATCTCATCTACAGAAGCTCGGACATGGGCGCACCAGCTGAGGGGGCAATCAGATGCCGTGATGGTAGGTATTGGCACCATTATTGCTGACAACTCTCTATTAACCGCAAGAGACAAAGAAGATAAACCGCTGGAGAAACAACCCGTGAGAATAGTTGTAGACAGCGGGCTTAAAATTCCTTTGGATGCAAAACTATTTACCGATAGTAATCCAATAATTATTGCGACCAGTAGCAAATCTGAAAAAAATATTGCAGCCCTAAGAGATATCGGTGCCGAAGTAGTATCACTTCCCGGAACGGGAGGCTTGGTGGACCTATCAGCACTTCTGGACTTTCTCGGAGACCGCGAGATAACAAGCGTACTGATTGAAGGAGGCTCCGAGCTACTAGGTGCATTTTTTGACGAAGGGATAGTAGACAAAGTTGCCTTCTGCATATCACCTGTGATAATTGGAGGTAGAACCGCGATACCTTCTGTAGGAGCTACAGGAGCAAACAAATTATCCGAAGCTTACAGATTACAAGACGTAAACTTCGAAAAAGCTGGACAAGACATTTTAGTAACTGGCTATCCTGTTAAGTCTGGACTTAATTGATTGGAGGGGCGTGGATTTGTTTTCTGGAATTGTAGAAGAGGTCGGCACTATTACCAGTGCAATTGAAAATAAAATTACTATAAAAGCAAGCATTGTAATCGATGGCACCAATGTGGGAGACAGTATCAGCATAAATGGCACTTGCCTTACAGCCGTGGACTTAAATGATTCTAGCTTTTCAGTAGAAGTAACTCCAGAAACTTTAAGGCGAACTAACCTAGGTGAACTTAACCCGGGAGACAGCGTCAATTTAGAACGAGCCCTCAAGGTAGGTGACCGCATTGGTGGTCATATGGTACAAGGCCATATAGAAGCTACCGGGTCAGTACTTGCAGTGAAGCCTGAAGAAGACTCACTATTGATAAGCTTCGGAGCACCCGAATATTTGATGAGATACGTAGTTTCGAAAGGCTTTATCGCGGTGGACGGTGCAAGCCTCACTGTTGTCGAGTGCGATTCTTCCTCGTTCAAAGTATCTGTGATACCATACACTCGCGATCACACCGTACTTGGTAGCGTCCAAAAAGGTACAAAAGTTAACCTGGAAACAGACGTGATGGCGAGATACGTAGAACGGTTGGTTAGCTATGAAAAATCTCCGGAAAACACTCGAACTTAAGGACATTTATGCCATTTTGTACCGTTGAAGAAGCGGCAGAAGACATACGAACAGGTAAATTCGTCATCATAGTAGATGATGAAGACCGTGAAAACGAAGGTGACTTAGCCATTGCTGCTGAATTTGCTGATGCCGCCTCAATCGCCTTCATGGCTAACCATGGGCGAGGACTCGTCTGCATGCCTATGACAGGTAAAAGATTGGATCAGCTTGAAATAGGATTAATGGTTGGTGACAACACTGCCCGCCTAAGCACAGCTTTCACCGTCTCGGTAGACGCTATTAGCGGAACCACGACTGGGATATCGGCTAGAGACCGAGCTGAAACAATTAGAGCCCTCATAGACCCAGAAACAAATCCTTCTGACTTAGCTCGCCCAGGTCATATTTTCCCGCTTAGGTATGCTGAAGGTGGTGTACTAGTGAGAGCCGGACAAACAGAGGGAGTTGTAGACCTAGTCAAGATAGCCGGTCTTTATCCGTCAGGAGTCATATGCGAAGTTATGAACGAGGACGGCACTATGGCTCGGCTAAATGACTTGGAAAAACTCACTAAAGAGTATGGAATAAAAATAATCAGCATTGAACAAATCGTCGCTTACAGAAAAGCAAATGAAACACTGGTTAAGCGGGTAGCGGAAACTAGACTCCCTACGCAATACGGGGATTTTAAAGCTGTAGCATATTCAAGCATAATAGATACTGATGAGCACCTAGCCTTAATCAAAGGTGACATATCAACAAAAGACCCAGTGCTAGTACGAGTTCACAGTCAGTGCCTAACCGGCGACACGTTTGGAAGCCAGCGATGTGATTGTGGTGAGCAAATTGATAAATCGCTTGAGGCTATTCAGACTGAAGGTAGGGGAGTATTCCTATACATGAGACAGGAAGGCAGAGGAATAGGTCTACACAATAAACTCCGAGCATATCAGCTTCAGGATGACGGTCTAGACACTGTAGAAGCTAACGAAAAGCTGGGATTTCCAGCAGATCTCCGTTGGTACGGGATTGGCGCACAAATACTCGTGGATCTGGGGATAAAGAGAATCCGCCTTCTAACAAATAATCCTAAAAAAGTAGTGGGGTTGGATGGGTACGGCCTCGAAATTCTGGAGAGAGTACAGATTCAAGTTCCAGCGAACAAAACTAATCAAGCATACCTTCAAACAAAACTAACAAAGCTTGGCCACCTTTTGGACTCGGACCTTCTTGAGATTAACCCTCAGGAAACGGTATCCCCAGAGGTTTAATAATGCCCAGGATACTCAAGGGTAGTTACGACGGAAAGGATCTACGTATAGCAATTGTAGTGTCACGTTTCAACTCTCCAGTAACAGAGAAACTACTTGACGGAGCATTGGATGGTTTATCAAGTAATCGGGTTAAGGATGAAGATATAACAGTTGCTTGGGTACCAGGGTCGTTTGAAATACCAGCTGTCGCTCAAACCTTGGCGGACTGTGGAGAATTCGATGCAATTATCTGTCTAGGTGCCGTTATCAAACATGAAACTGATCACTACATCCATGTTGCAACTCAAACAGCCAACGGGATAGCGGCGGTGTCGATTGAAACTGGAGTACCTACAATATTCGGAGTCCTCACGACAGATACAGAGTTACAAGCCATTGAAAGAGCCGGTGGCAAAGAGGGCAACCGTGGCCACGACGCCTCACTGGCAGCAATAGAAACGGCAAACCTAATACGAGAAATCACAAGCCTAGGCGAATAACAACCTTATCTGAATCTTAGGATTAAACCGGCAAATCTATCTTATATTGGTTGATTAGATCTCTGATAAAATCCGCGGTGCTTTCATCTGGTTCTACCAAAGGCAATCTAGGAGCTCCAACGTTCAGCCCAGCAAGGTTAGTAGCAAACTTCACTGGGATAGGATTTGAGACTACAAAAAGTCCCTTGAAAATGGGCAATAGTCTTCGGTGCTCAGCAGCAGCACCGTTTAGACTACCATCCATCAGCATCTGCATCATAGCTTTAATCTGAAGGCCTACCAAGTGTGAAGCAACACTGACTACACCATATCCACCCAAGCACATTAAGTGAAAAGTGTCTGCGTCATTACCACTCCACACTTTAAATCCATCTGGCGCACCTTCAATAATGGTAGCGATCTGCTCAAAATCGGCGCTCGCCTCTTTAATGCCTATGATGTTATCTATTTCACTGAGCCTCAGAGTTGTTTCTGCTGACAGGTTTGTTATCGTTCTACTAGGTACGTTATACAAAATCACCGGCAGATGGGTGTTTTCTGCAATCGACTTGAAATGTCTAAAAAGACCTTCTTGAGTAGGCTTGTTATAGTATGGCACTACGTGTAAGACTGCTTGAGCACCAGCTCTCTCAGCATCCTTAGTGTATTTTATCGCCTCGTGGGTATTGTTACTTCCAGCTCCTGCTATTACAGACCCCCGACCCTCGATAGCACCGGCAACTTCTGCGAACATACGATACTGTTCATCTGAGCTCAAAACAGGAGATTCTCCTGTTGTTCCCACTACAACAAGATCGTCACTCCCTGATTCTACTAACGCGCTTGCCAGTTTCTTAGCTTGGCCATAATCCACTTTGCCTTCCCCATCGAAAGGGGTAACCATAGCAGTTACAAGCCTACCTATCTCCGTCATCTACCCTTCTCCCACAAAAACAAGTTAGATTAATGTTATCACAAGGAATTGATTATCGCTTTGAGCCTGATATGGCTAAGATAGACCTAAAACGCCTTCGAGGCCTACCTCAAAAATCCTTCGCTTAGTAACCTCTTTGGCTGCAAGCATCACAGCAGGCATGAACGATTCACGGCTAATTGAATCGTGTCGCAGCGTAAGGGTTTGACCCAAGGCACCAAAAATCACCTGATGGTGGGCCAAGTGGCCGGGCATCCTGGTACTGTGTATTGAAATACCTCTGTAATTACCGCCTCTTGTGCCCGGAAGCGTCTCTTTCTCCGGCTCGTGTCTATTGAACTCTTTATCTTCCGCAATCATTTTGGCTAGGGCTAATGCTGTCCCTGAAGGAGCGTCTATTTTGGCTTCGTGGTGAGCCTCATAAATATCAACGTAGTCAAAAAAGCGTCCGGCAATCTTTGAAAGGTATCCTAATATAACCCCTCCAAGAGCAAAGTTTGGAACCACCAATACTCCTACCCCGTAATGAGTACTTAAAGATTCAAGCTCTTTTAATTGCTCCTCTACGAGGCCTGAAGTTCCTATCACAACGTTCACTTCTTGCTTTATGGCGGCGGTTACTGCGGGAAAGCTAGCCGAAGCTATTGAAAAATCTATCAACACGTCAGCCTTAACGGATTCAAGTAAACCTTCAACTGAAGAAGCGTACGGGATCGAAGCAAGCCCTCCAGGAAGATCAACCGTTGTCAAATCTTCACGTAAATCCACGCAACCTACTGGATCTATTTCAGCATCAGAACAAAGAGCAGCCAGCACCTGCTGCCCCATCCTACCAAGGCCTCCGTGTACTACCGCTCGAAGCGCCGCCAATTGCTCACCTCACTAATACCGTCTGGGACCACGACCTGGTCCACCAGGTCCACGTCCGCCTTGCCTCCCACCAGACCTAGGAGAATATCCACCTCTCCGATCACCACCTTCATCATTTCCTCTTCGATTAAACGAACCTTCATTAGACTGTCGATTCCCGTCATCTGATCCTTCTTCAGCGTAGACTGCCCGCCTGGAAAGATTAATTCTACCCATTCTATCAACCTCGACCAACATAACGGTAATCTCATCACCTACGCTGACTTCATCTTCAACTCTGTCTACGTGTTTATCGGAAAGCTGGCTAATATGGACAAGTCCCTCTTTACCAGGCATTATCTCGACGAACGCACCAAAGTCCATAACCCTGGTAACCTTGCCAGTATAAAGCTCACCTACTTCAGGATCTTTCGTCAAGGAGTTCAACGCATTAATCGCAGCCTTGGCCGATTCCTCATTACTAGACCCAATTGTTACAGTACCGTCGTTTTCTATATCAATAGTCGCATTGGTTTCTTGTATTATTGCCCTAATAGTTCTTCCACCTGGGCCTATAACAGCTCCTATCTTATCCACCGGAATAGACATCTTCTGCATACGTGGCGCATAAGAGCTCAGATCTTCTCTGGGCTCTGGCATCACTTCCAACATCTTATCCAAAATGAACAATCTACCCTTTCTCGCCTGCTCTAGGGCTTCTGTCATAACCTCAAAACTGATGCCTTTTACCTTTACGTCCATTTGAAGGGCGGTAACTCCTTCATCGGTACCTGCAACTTTAAAATCCATGTCGCCCTGGAAATCTTCTATTCCTTGAATGTCCGTAAGCACTGAGTAACCGTCCCCCTCTTCAGCGACTATCAGACCCATGGCTATGCCTGCTACCGGTTTCTTTATCGGCACTCCTGCGTCCATAAGAGCCAGCGTACTACCACATACACTTGCCATCGATGTACTACCATTCGAACTCATGACTTCAGAGACGATCCGGATGGCGTAAGGGAATTCCTCTTCATCAGGTATAAGAGGTACAAGCGCTCTTTCGGCAAGTGCACCATGTCCTATCTCCCTGCGCCCAGCACCTCCCATTCTACCAACCTCACCCACAGAATAAGGTGGGAAATTGTAGTGATGCATATAACGCTTCTTATCGATCGGGCTTAGGGTGTCCAGATTCTGTGTCATTGTCAAAGATCCAAGTGTTGCTATAGAAAGTACCTGTGTTTGTCCACGCTTAAACATGCCGGTGCCGTGAGCTCTAGGCAAAACACCGACTTCAACACTAATAGGCCGAATTTCATCTGGACTCCTGCCATCTGGCCTTCTCCCATTATCCAGGATATTGTCCCGCAAAACCTTTTTCAAAAGCTTTCCAAATGCTTCCACTACTAGTCCAGACCCATGCTCTTCACCAAAAAGATCTTTGGCTTCTTGTTTCAATTCATCTATGACCTGACTTCTCTCTCCCTTAGCTCCACCTTTATCAAAAAAATCTGACACTTTTCCTTTGAATTTCGATTCTATTCCCGAAATTAACTCAGCTGATGGCTGAGGGACCGATACATAGTCAGCGTTTACTTTTCCAAGCTTTAGAGCTATCTCTTCCTGAAGAGAAACGAGTTCTGCATTAATGCTCCTGCCCAACTCCATAGCCTCCAAAAGAATCTCCTCTTTGATTTCGTTGGCGCCGGACTCAACCATTACAACAGCGTCCTTAGTGCCGGAAACTACCAAATCCAAGAGGCCTTCAGATGCCTGATCATAAGTTGGATTAACTATAAGCTCACCATCAACGTACCCAAGGCGGCACGCACCGATCGGTCCTTCAAATGGAATATCAGAAACCGTTAGAGCGGCAGATGCCCCGATTATTGAAAGTATCTCTGGGGGATTCTCGTGATCAACCGACAATACAGTTGTGACAACTTGGACTTCGCTACGATAGTCTTTCGGGAAAAGCGGCCTCAAAGAGCGATCGGTCAAGCGACAAGCCAGAATCGCCTCCTGAGTAGGCCTTCCCTCTCTCCGGAAAAAACTGCCCGGGATTTTGCCTGCTGCGTACATTCTTTCTTCATAATCTACCGTGAGCGGGAAAAAATCTATCCCTTCTCTAGCCTTAGCACTGTTAGCCGTAGTAAGCACTATCGAATCTCCGTACCGAACTAATACCGCTCCGTTTGATTCTTCAGCATACCTACCTAGTTCAATAGTCAGCGTCTTACCGCCTATTTCACGTGAAAAAATATCAACCATAAGATATAAAACTCCTCTAATTTAAGGAGCGGGTATCCAGGAAAATGGAAATTCTATCTAAAGTATGGGGAGAGTACTACCTACGTAGTCCTAGTGTTGAGATAAGACTGGTGTAACTACCTACATCTTCTTTACTAAGATAAGCCAACAACCGCCGCCTTCTACCCACCAATCTCATTAGACCGCGCCTACACTGGAAATCTTTATGATTAGATCTTAGGTGATCAGTAAGTCCCTTGATGCGCTCCGTTAATAGAGCTACCTGAACTTGAGTCGATCCAGTGTCTTTTTCGTGAGAGCCAAACTTCGTGTAAATGGCCTGCTTACTTTCTGTTCCTAGCATCCGCTCTTTTTCTTATACCGTCTTCTTTTCTTGCGAATGACTATACCATATCAATGCTGCTTTCACAAACCAGAACATTGTATTCACTTCTTGAATCTAGCCACAGTATCAGCATATTATGTTGGGTAAATTCGTTAGGCAGATTATTTAACTATTATGTACGCACTTATATTAGCAGGCGGAAAAGGAGAAAGGCTTCGACCTTTGACCGACACTCGTGCTAAACCTATGGCTGAGGTCAATGGAAAACCTATAATGTGGCACCAAGTATCTAAGCTTAAAGCGGCCGGCGTCACTGACGTAGTGGTACTTTGTGGTTACAAATGGGAAACCATTAGGGATTACTTCGGAGATGGTTCCAAATTTGGGGTACGAATGCACTATTCGAAAGAAGAGACTCCTCTCGGGAGAGGTGGTGCTTTAAGGCAAGGCTTCCAACTTGTACCAAGTACTGAATCAACGGTGATCGCATGCAATGGCGACGTTCTTACTGACGAAAATTTGGGGGCAATGATTGATGCCCACAAGAATAATGGAGCGATAGCTACCGTTATGCTTACCCCCTATCCCAGTGCTTACGGGGTTGTTGAAACAGACGATTCAAGCCGTATAACTGCTTTTAGGGAAAAAGGGAATCTCCCTCTGTGGATAAATGGGGGTATGTACATTTTTGACGCTTCAATAGCTCCTCTCCTCCCAGAAATAGGCGACCACGAGGATTCTACATTCCCACAGCTTGCCGCAGATGGAAAACTTTTCTCATACAAAACCACTAAGTTTTGGAAAGCTGTCGACAATCACAAAGACTTGAAAGAAGCGCAAGAGCATTTGCCACCGCTTTAATTACGAAAATTTTCTGAGTATCCTTAATCGAGAGAAAGAACTGAAACTATAAGGGAGAGGTTAAACTTGAGTCCTCAAAGAGCCTTAATCACAGGAGGAAGTGGGTTCATAGGCTCCCACTTAGTTGATCGCCTCATAAAGGAAGGTGTTGAAGTTGCTATTGTTGATAACCTCAGTACCGGTGATAAGAAGTACCTTAATCCCAAAGCGTCTTTTTATGAACTGGATATCTGTGATCCCAATTTGAAAACAGTTCTTGAGTCTCACCAACCAGATATTGTTTTCCATACTGCAGCACAAGCTAGTGTAGCAAGATCAGTAGCAGATCCAAAGACTGACGCTACAATTAACGTTCTGGGTACGCTGAATCTACTTAGCATATGTAGCGGTCTTGGAATAAAGAGATTTGTTTACAGTTCAACCGGAGGGGCCCTATACGGAAATCCGGAACAGATTCCTTGCTCAGAAACGCATCCTATAAGACCTGTTTCTCCTTACGGAGCAAGTAAATACGCTGCGGAGGTATACATTAGGGCTTTCGCAGAATCGACAGGGCTAAAATATACTATCTTGCGATATAGCAATGTCTATGGACCAAGACAAGATCCTTTCGGAGCCGCGGGTGTAATAGCAATATTGGCCCAAAGAATGCTAACCAATCAGAAAGTTACCATTTTTGGAAGTGGGGACCAAGAGAGAGATTTCATCTACATTAGTGACGTAGTGGAAGCAAACCTGAAGGCAATCGAACAAAAGGGGAACGAAGAATACAACATTGGAGTGGGTGAGGGTACTTCATTGAATACTATCGTCTCAATGCTAGCGAAATTTACAGGCTACAGTTTACAGCCAAGTCATGAGGCGGCCCGAGAAGGGGATGTATTCAAAATATCTTTGAATAATGAAAAGGCTAATCAACTACTCGGCTGGGACCCAAAAGTCAATTTATCAGATGGGATCAAGCTTACTGTTGAATATTTCAAAGACAAACTGGCAGCTAATAGCGGGGCCTGAGGTAATAACCTGTGTACGGTGAAATAATTGCCTCCGGAACTGAATTACTAATGGGCGAGATCCAAGATACAAATTCATCTTGGCTGGCTACCCGTTTACCAGAATTCGGGATAGAAGTCCGTAAAGTAACGCTAGTCGGAGATGATCCGGCGCTTTATGAAAAGGTGCTTAGGCATTCATGGGAAAATAACAATTACACCTTTACCACTGGTGGGCTAGGACCAACAAAGGACGATGTTACTCGAGAAGTTGTAGCTTCCGTATTGGCTGAAAAAACTTACGTAGATGCAGAACAACTTGATCACCTAAAAAATATCTTTTTGGCTCGTGGGAATGAAATGCCGGAAACCAACATTAAACAAGCATGGCTAATTCCATCCGCGAAGGCTATCCCCAATAGGATGGGGACTGCCCCGGGTTGGTGGGTAAATAAAAATAAAAGAGTAATTGTTGCACTGCCAGGCCCTCCTCGTGAAATAGCTGACATGTGGTCAGAGCAAGTTTCCAAACTTCTACTAGAGACGGCCATAGGGAACGTATTGCTGACTAAAACCCTGAAAACTATCGGCTTGTCAGAGGGCGCAGTTGACGAGATGGCCAGCTCAGTTTTAGCTATAGATAACCCTTATGTAGGAATTTACGCGAAACCAGACGGGATTCACATCAGAATCATAGCCAGAGGACCAGATCATACCTCAGCAAGCCTAATACTTGAAAAAGTCCACCTTAAGTTAATGTCAATTTTCAAGGATTACATATGGGGTACTGATGAAGAGAGTGCAGAAGAAAGCGTAGGAAAACTTTTAAACAATCTTGGATTAACTTTAGCAACTATGGAGTCATGCACTGGAGGTCTTCTAGCAGACTCGATCACCAACGTATCTGGAAGTTCCAAATACTATAAAGGGGGTGTAGTCTCATATAGCAACGATGCGAAAATCGGATTAGGAGTACCTTCAAGTTTAATAAAGGATTTCGGAGCCATTAGCGAAGAAGTAGCTAAATCAATGGCGAAGACCATACGGCTCAAGCTAAATGCCGATATTGGTGTTGGGATCACCGGAGTTGCCGGTCCAGACCCAATGGAAGGAAAGCCTCCTGGTACAGTCTACATAGGTATTTCAAAACAAAGTGGCGACAAAGCTTACTACCACCGATTCCCTTCCAGCACCAGATCTCTCGTAAAGAATCGAGCAACAGTTATGGCTCTAATACAACTTAGAGATACCATTAATCGAAAATGAGCAAATGGTCAAACAGTAAGCTTTCGATACAAAGTAGGGAGACGGGCCGGCAATGCACTAATATCATCCAAAACTTCGTAGCCCATATCCTGACACATTGTCGCCAAATAATCATGCCCAGACTTGTCTACAGTTAGACAGAATGGCGTTATGTTCTTCCTTCGCGCTTCCGTTAAAGCCATCTTGGTGTCATGAACTGCATATTCTTTTTCGACGCCCTCTCTACTATAACCTCTGTCCTGAGGCCTACCATCACTGATCAGAAACAACAGTTTAGTCCTTGAATCCTGCTTGTCTAACTTAGTTATCGCATGCCTTATCGCTGGACCCATTCGAGTAGCGTGCAACGGCGTTACTCTATCTATCCTCTTCTTAACTCTTTCAGAAAATGTTTCTGCAATATCCTTAATCGTATAAAACTCTACATTTTCTCTTCCGTAGCCTGAAAAACCGTATATGCCGTAAACATCACCTATCGTCTCTAAAGCGTTGATCAGCAAGACCAAACTCTCTTTTTCCAAATCAATGATGCGTTTGTAGCTACGTCCGTGCCCTTCTAAACGTCTAGTCCGCAACCACGCCATGTACTCCACTGGATCATCCGGAGCATCCCATGTATCCCGCCGTGCATCATCTATAGCTTCGGCCGTAGAGGCACTCATATCTAGCAAAAACACAACCGACACATCTCGTTCAACTTTATTTCTACGCCAGTGGACCTTATCTGTAGGCGATTCGCCAGCCCACTTATCAATGATAGATTCTATAACTGCATCGAGATCAAAATCTTCACCATCAGGTAAATGCTTAGTTTTTCTGTAAACCTCTGGCGCCAACATCTCAAACTGACGACGTATCTGTCTCATAAGACTGGAGTGTTCTCGCAAAGTGTCAGCGAAATACTGTTGGTCCCCCTCTGGAACCCACTTTTCCCTAACTACACACCAACGAGGTTTATAGTCATCAGCGCGAAAATCCCACTCGTCATAAACATAAGTGAGTGGCTCGCCAATCTCTATAGGGTACCCCTCTTCATCAACATGAGGAATCATACCCTGCCCTTTCCCTGATTCCGGGGTCTGGCCAGAACCTATCTCCTGCACCAAATTTTGAATTAGAGCACCTAATTCTTCAGGAGAACCTTCATCCATATCTTGCGGCACATCCAATTCCGCACTATTTGCTAACAGCTGTTCCAATTCCTCTTTTGACAGATCAGACCTAGATTCCTGCAATCCAGTTTGGTCACCTTGCATCCTCAAAGTAGATAGCAGCTGACTCAATTCTGGTTTAAAGTCGCCACGATAATCTACCTGAGGTGGTGAATCGTAATCCTGTTCATCAGAAACTCCAATTTCAGCTGAATCATAGACATCAGAAGAGTCATGCATTTGCTGCAATTGCTCATCTAGTTGGTCAGGCTCAGGCATCTGCTCTTCCTCAGTGTCCATATCCATAGTAGTCCACTCATCTTCAGAAGCTTCCACGTTTGGAATATCTGAAATAAGGTCGTAAATACGAATGGTCGCTTCTGTTGAATCTTCGACCGACGCTTCTACGTTGAGCATAAGACGAAATATCCTGGCCAAAGCTTTAGCTTGATCCAAATACTTCTTCGGAACCGGAAGCCCCTTTCGCTGGTGAAGACTCAGCCTTACTAGAAATTCGACCATTGCCTCCTGTAACGGCATATCCTTCATTTCTGGCCTTTCAGCTAAAGAGTCGCTCTGTACCGTGGAGTAAGAATTAGAAAGACCCTGATATTCGGTTCGTATTCTGAAATCGAGCCTTCCGTCTTCAATTACAGTGAATATATCTAACGCCAACCGTCTATTATCAAAAAGATTGAAAAATCTCTCCATATCAGTCAAGAAAACCCGATCTGATTCCCCTTCTTGAGAATTAGTAACACCCTTCGATACATTTGCTGATCCCTTTCTTGAATGAGTCTTAGATCTGGCTAAGCGTGTTTCATTAAATAGGAGAGACGGTTTATCAAAGATAAAATTGAAACTGCCAAACTCAATATGCCCAACTTGATGAGTGCAGACAACCTTAAACAGGGAAAAGTTCTTGTCTTTGGTCTCATATTTATCTACTGCATCTGGCAGATACACCACACTGCCCTCAGTTGTAGCGTGGTCTTCAGAAACCCACCCAATATTCTTAGACATCAATTCAGTTGCATGAGCTACTTCCACTCCTGAACCTGCCAAGGCTCTACAATACATACCTAGTAATCCTTTAACCTTGTCCAGTTCGACAGCAGAAGACAGATTTTCTAGTACTCGCTCAGAGGTAGACGATTCCACTTTGAAATAGGCTAACCCACCGTCACGATTTTCTTCTAATATACGCACACCTGAATCGAACCAAGCCATAAGTTGATCCTGATTCATCCGATCTAGTAAATTCGGAGCAGTACTAAGAAACGCGGCAACCGCTTCATGAGAAAGAGGCAATAGAGCCTCGGCTCTGTCCAACAACTTACCCCTATCAGCAGCATCTACCTTTGCCAAAGGTCTTACACTTTCATTTATGAATGCACTAACATTAGTTAATCCCTCTCGAACCATCTCATTACAAATTCCTAATACACGGCTGCGCTGTCCAGATTCCAGGTATTTAATGAGTTGACTCGTGGATTCAAAACTACTCTTAACTTCTCTCCAATTGTGCTCTACCAAGGAATGAGACAATTCAATCAGAGCACTCATATCGTCGCTAAACTCAGGCAATATTTGTTCTCCCAGTAACAAGCAGTCCGTCGCCAATTCTGTAGACTTGTAAGAAAGCGCATCTATTAATTCAACAAACCTACGTACTTCCGCAAAAGTCATACGCTCTAAAAGTTTTGGGCTTATTTCAAGGAATTTGTTAGCCAGCATGACTGACTTCCAGGTACCTTTGTACAAACACTTTCCAAGCATGGCCCAAGCTTTGATCTCCTCAGGCTTTATCTGTTTAAAGCACGAGGCACTTGCCCGAAAAAAGGCATTCCCTAAACTTGGTGAGTCCAAACACAGTTCAACTCCAACTTGACCCCAATCGAACAACTGCTGTGCGCTTAAATAAGGCCTAACATCAAGGCTAACTCGAAAGTACTCAGAAGCAGGCTCCCAGGATCTTGCGGTCTGCTGAGCTATTTCCAAACCAAAGGAAGCCCAAGTAAGGACTTGATCGTCCGTAAGGTTCGCAGACAAGCTACCGCTGGATTGTCGAAAATTCTCTCCGACTGACGGCGGAAATCTTGACAAATCATCCTCAATTTTTTTAAAAGATAAATTCACCTGTCAACTAGACTCCATTCCATCCAGATTCTTTCATTACAGAAATCACCTGTTCAAGTATTCGAGCAGTAGCACCATAAATTTGATGGTGTTTGTAACTATACAGTCGCGAATGAGCCCAATGCACTTCACTTACATTCCGTGGATCCATTAATGTCACCACTGGCACTTCTAAGACCTCTTCTACTTCATCATCATTGGGGTTGAATACATACGGATAAGGGATAGTAGCCAAGAATGGCTTTATTACGAAGCCAGTTCTGGTAGTAGTATCATCAAGCTCACCCAATAAATCAACGTCGGCAGGCCTTATCCCCATCTCCTCATGAGTCTCCCTAAGCGCCGTTGCAAGTAAATTATAATCCGTTTTATCCATCCCTCCGCCCGGAAAACAAATTTCACCTTTGTTGAATTCTACTTTCTGAGTTCTCTTATTGAACATAACAACATACCCAGAATAAGTCTTATATAGCAGAACCAAAACCGCCGAAAGTTTTAGATTATGCTCATGCAAACTCTTTGCCTGCGTACTATTTAGAAATCTTTCTATTCGCTCAAGCTTGCTATCTTTTATCAAAGTTATTTCTAAAACCAACCTATTCGAAGATTGACGTCACAACTTCTTCTATACTCTCTTGTATCTCCTCGTCATCAGTTACGCCCCATACGACAGCGATTTGGCTCGCTCTACGCGGTGCAATGCCTTGTTTAATTAGCTTGCCAGCGTAAATTAACAAGCGGGTACTAGCGCCTTCCTGCAAGCCATGATCCTTGAGATTTCTGACCTTTTCTCCAAGCTTAGCAAGGGAATTAGCAATCTTGGCAGAAACACCACTTTCATGCTTAATTACCTGTGCTTCGACTTCAGGCGTCGGATAGTCGAATTCGATTGATACAAATCTTTGCCTAGTACTATGTTTCAAATCCTTTAGAGCACTCTGATACCCAGGGTTATAAGATATACACAACAAGAAACCCTCAGAAGCTTCCAAAATTTGACCCTTCTTCTCTATTGGCAAAACACGCCTATGATCCGTTAGGGGATGGATCAACACCGTAGTATCCTTACGAGCCTCAACTATTTCATCGAGATAACATATACCCCCAGCCTTCACCGCCCTTGTTAAAGGACCATCAATCCACTTAGTCTCCTCACCCTCAAGAAGGTATCGACCAACTAAATCGCTTGCAGTTAAATCTTCATGGCAAGCTATAGTTACAAGCGGTATTGATTCACCACCATTTTCCGCCCTTTTGTTACTTTTCACATTAGTCAACGGGCTACCTAGTCTCCAAGCCATGTGCTCAATAAATCGTGTTTTGCCACAACCAGTTGGCCCCTTCAAAAGCACAGGTATCTTAGTTGCGTAAGCAGCCTCGAAAAGTTCGATTTCGTCCCCAACTGGAACATAATATGGTTCGTTTTCAACCACATATTCCTCAATCAGAAACTCTCTATACACCGTTCTAGTTCCTTTTGCCGTAGTCAACTATGCCTCCCTTTTAATCCGCGTACTCCAGATAAGGTCAATTTTCCTTCTCAACTCATTTATATCACCGCTGTTATCTATAACCTGGTCAGCTTTCTTTGATCGGTCTTCATTTGTCAATTGCGACCTCAGTCGTTTTCTTATTTCTTCCTCTTCAAGTCCAGTCCTGAGTTTAATTCGCTCCACCGCAACTAACTCCGGCACTTCTATAGCCCAAACCTCATCTACCAGTGAAAGCCAGTCTGCTTCTATCAGGATTGCAGCCTCCAAAACCACAACCTTGGCTCCATTTTCAGAAAACCCTCTGAGCATCTCTTGAAGCATCCTGTACATTCGAGGGTGAACAATCGAATTCAGCTTGTCCAGATGTTCACGGTCTGAGAAAACTATCGCTCCCAATTTACGACGGTCTATTTCACCGTCGGCTTGCAAAATGCCTTCTCCAAAATTGGCGACTAGCTCTTGCCAAGTTTCGGTATTTTGGAGATACGCCCTGTGACCAACTTCATCGGCATAGATTATATCCGCGCCCAAATCACTAAGGATGCGACTCGCTTCAGTCTTGCCAGAACCCATACCGCCAGTCAGCCCTATCGATATCATTTTCACCTATCTCTGAACGGAGACGTAACCGCCATTCTAACAATCGTATTTACGAGGGGTCAAGAAACATAACAACAGGAAATGACCCTTGTTGTGCTACAATTTCTGCATTCACTTATCTAGGGGGCCTTTTGACCAACAGATTCCGAGGGATACCAAGTATTCACTTCGTGCTAGAACAGGAAGTGATCCGAGGTTTAATAACGGATTTCTCTCATGGCGCCGTAGTTGATCTGATTAGGAGTGAAATGGAGATAATTCGTAGCTCTAATGTCCTTGATACTTCTGCCTTTGATCTCACTCAATTCCTATCGAAAGTGAAGGATGAGGCACACAGATTATGGGCGAATAGCCCAATAAGGGTAATAAACGCAACGGGTGTGGTGCTCCATACTAATCTCGGACGCGCCCCTCTCAGCAAAAATTCGTTAAAGGCAGTTGAAAATGCATCGTTAAGCTACTCAAATTTAGAATTCGATCTCGATTCGGGGAGTCGCGGATCCAGGCAAACCGGTATCAGCGGACTACTTTCGCTAGTCACTGGCGCCGAGTCAGCCCTAGTGGTAAATAACAGTGCAGCTGCAGTCATGCTTGGCTTAGCTACTCTAGCAAAAAACAAAGAGGTCATAGTGTCTAGGGGAGAAGCCGTAGAAATCGGGGGTGGATTCCGAATACCAGAAGTATTGGCTCAAAGTGGTGCAAAGTTAGTAGAAGTAGGAACTACCAACCGAACATATGCAACTGAATACGAAGCAGCAATAGGCCATGAAACTGGTGCAATCCTCAAGGTTCACTCCAGTAATTTTCGCATAACAGGGTTTACCCATTCTGCAAGCTTATCGGAGCTGTCTCACCTTGGACGCTGGAAAGATTTACCCGTGCTGCATGATCTAGGATCTGGATGTTTACTTGAAACTACCCAGTTTGGTCTAACAAAAGAGCCTACGGTACAGGAAAGTGTTTCATCTGGCTGTGACCTAACTATTTTTTCTGGGGACAAGCTTCTAGGAGGACCGCAAGCCGGAATAATAGTTGGCAAGCGGCATCTAATAGAACAACTTTCAAAGCATCCTCTGGCGAGAGCAATTCGCATAGACAAACTTAGTATAGCTGCCCTAACAGCAACTATTCTGCACTACTTACGAAATGAAGCTATAGAACAAATCCCAATATGGAAGATGATCTCACAGTCTGAATCTGATCTAAGGCGACGTGCTTCTATACTGCAATCTGAAATACCGAATTGCTCATCCATAGTCGAGGGGGAATCTGCCATCGGAGGTGGAAGCCTCCCAGGAGAAACTTTACCAACGTGGCTAGTAGCCATAGATGGTAACGCTGAAAAACTATCTTCACTCCTCAGACATGGGCCCACGCCTATAATCACAAGAATCGAAAGTGGCAAACTCATAATCGATCTAAGAACCGTCACAGATACGGAAGAGCCCATTTTGAAAAAATCATTAGTATCTGCTCTAAAAGAAGTTTAATCATGAGCCTTCCAAAAAACGCTCAGTCAATTATTGAGCATATAAATGACTAGCTTCGATTCTGAAATTCATCTTAGACATCTGCCTGTAGAAGATGCTTTATATAGATTGGAAAAGTACCTAGACAGTGCTTTCTTTAACAAAATTGGCACGATAAGGATAGTGCATGGAAAAGGCTCTGGGGCCGTATCTAAGGCGGTATGGGATCTATTGAAAACTCATCCTTTGGTTAAGGACTTTCGATTCGCAGATCACGGTGAGGGCGACTACGGAGTTACAATAACAGAAATGGAAGAAAGGTAGCTTAGCTGGTAGATTCACCAAACCTTTATATGATAAATCCTAGGAGCAGGAATAAAAACAGTTTTGTATAAATACAGAAGTATAAGATGACTCTATTTGAACATCATCGACAATTCATACAAAATCGAAATGCTCCACTAGCAGCGAGGATGCGACCGCGTAATTTTGATGAGCTCGTAGGGCAAGAACACTTAGTGGGGATTGAAACAGTCCTTCGAAAAAGCATAGATTCGGATCAAGTTCCATCAATGATATTGTGGGGGCCTCCCGGCTCCGGGAAAACTACTTTAGCCTCACTAATTTCCTCCGTAACCAAATCACACTTCGAACAAGCCTCTGCAGTAACTTCGGGAGTAAGTGATCTGCGTAGAATATTTAAAGAGGCAAAAGACCGCTTAGGAATGTCCGAACAACGTACTATCTTCTTCGTAGACGAAATACACAGGTTTAATAAGGCGCAACAAGACGTAATCTTGCCCCATGTCGAGGACGGTACTGTGACTTTTATAGGCGCGACAACTGAAAATCCGTCTTTTGAAGTTATATCGCCACTCCTGTCCCGTTCTAGGATTTACACAACTAAAGCTTTAACTGAAAAAGAGGTTTCGCTAATAATTGAAAGAGCCTTGAAAGACTCAGATCGTGGCCTAGGCCACATGAACGTATCCGTCGATCCCGAAGCACTGTCCTTACTATTGGCAATATCAAACGGAGATTCTCGCGCCGCGCTCAACACTATCGAATTAGCAGCTTCTGCTTCCGAAAATACCTATAACGGGTCTCGCTGTATAACGCTTCCCATTATGGAGGGGGCTTTACAACGGAGAGCCTTGGCATATGACAAAAAAGGGGATCAGCATTACGACACTATCTCAGCCTTTATTAAGTCAGTTAGAGCTTCGGATCCAGATGCCTCTATCTATTGGCTGGGGCGTATGATTGAATCTGGAGAGGACCCTCTATTTATATCACGTCGAATGGTAATATTGGCAGCCGAAGATATCGGACTTGCTGATCCCCAAGCCCTTACCATTGCAGTGGCAGCTCAGCAAGCAGTACATTTTATTGGAATGCCTGAGGGGCGGATTCCTATGGCTGAAGCGACCATTTATCTAGCTACTGCGCCGAAAAGTAACACGGCCTATAAAGCAATTAACAAGGCAATAGAAGATGTTAAAACAAACGGAGTAGACCCTGTACCTCTACACCTAAGAAACGCTGTCAATGAAACAATGAAAAATATGGACTATGGAAAGAATTATCAATATCCTCATCAACTCCCTGATCACTTCTCTGGGCAAGACAATTTGCCCGATAATCTAAAAGGGGAAACTTACTATCATCCATCAAATCAAGGATATGAAGAAATAGTAGCGGAACGAATGAATCGTTGGTGGGGTATCCGGCAAACCAAAAAGCCAGAAGATTCAAATAATCCTTAGGAAATCGCCTCTTGAACGGTTCTCCTTAAAAAACCGTGAACAGATAAAACGTACGTAATTATAGCAACGCCTCCGAGGCCAACAGCCAACGGGGCGGTAAAAATGCTGGCGATTGCACCTGCAATGAATCCGCCCAGAGGCGTGAATCCAAAAGTCAGACCGTAAAGGCCCAGGACACGGCCTCTAACTTCATCAGTACACAACAACTGTAATAATGCACCCATCGTAGCATCGTATGACATGAGGGCCGCTCCGACCATAGCGCTAAAAACTAACGACATCAGGAACCAAGGAGAAAAAGCAAACAACAAAATAGCTATACCAGCCGCAAGCGCCGTGAATATCAATAATTTTGACTTTTCTCGGAAATCGCCTAACCCTGCGATTGTGATAGTACTCACAGTGGCGCCAAAAGCTCCAGCAGCTGACAAAAATCCTAACCCATTAGCGCCAACCCCCAATACATCTCGAGCCATTACAGGCAACATCACATTATATGAGAATCCGAAAAGCTCCATGAGAACACTCATCAATAGCAAAACCCTAATTGGGCGATTCCCATAGGCATATCTTAGTCCCTCTTTAGCAGATTGCCAAAATGTTTCTCCCCTACCATCAGACCTATAATCACCGTCCACGAACAGAATCATCAATCCACTAATCCACGCGCTCACAGCCAAGAATACATAAGCATAACCAACTCCATAATCATCTATGGCAGTTCCAGCAACTAATGATCCAAATATTCTAGAAAGGTTAAAAGCAAGTAACTGAGATGCGAGGGCATTCAAAATAACTTTTCTACCCACCATAGTGAATATCATTGAGTTGCCGGATGGAAGTCGAGCGGCCATCAGCATACCTTGAAGAACAGCAGAAAGGGCCAAATGCCAAAGAGTAAGAGTGCCAAAGAAGATAATAAGCCCAATTACTATTGCCACCAATCCAGATAGCGCTTGGACCCATAATAAAACTCGCCTCTTGTTAAGGCGATCCACCAAAACTCCACCGAAAAGACCGAATCCGACCTGTGCCACCCCACCCAATCCAGCTATTAATCCCACCCAAAGAGGATCATTCGTTAACTCAAGCACAAGCCAACCCCTCGCAAGCATATCAACGCTCATACTCATTGAAGAAAACGCAGCTCCAGCCCAATAAAACCTGTAATTACTATTAGACATAGCAGAAAACAGGCGAGAATTCCTCGCCTGTTTTCTGCTATCAGGACTGTTTATATTTTTACGATTTAGCAACTTTCATCTAGTTAAGCTACTGCCTCCACTATGTTCAAAACCTCCTCAATATCCTCCGATGTAATCCCATAATGAGTAACCATTCTCACACCTCTTCCCCCAGTATGAGAAGCAAGAACACCTTTTGTCTTCAAGGCACTAATAAACTCAGGAATAGGGCCAGTTTTAACATCAAATATAACAATGTTTGTTTGAATCATTTCGGGATCAATCACAAGTGAAGGAATAGACGCTAGACCTTTTGCCAAAATCCTAGCAGTTTCATGATCCTCACTCAATCTATCAACCATCGTATCCAAAGCTACAATCCCAGCGGCCGCGATTATCCCGGCTTGTCGCATGCCGCCTCCCAGTAACTTCCTATTTCTCCTAACGATGCTAATTGTGTCCCTTGTCCCACATACCAAAGATCCAACTGGACAGCTTAATCCCTTCGATAAACAAAAACTAACCGTATCGGCAGTTCTGACAAGATCAGATACAGGTACTGATAACGCAATAGCTGCATTAAAAATACGAGCCCCATCTATATGGAAAGCTATATCATTACTGTGCGCAATCGATCCAACTTGCTCAGTGTATACAGAATCGAGAACAGCTCCGCTACACCTATTTTGAGTATTTTCTATTGATATCAAGGTGGTTCTAGGCTGATGAATGTTATCAGGGCGAATTGCCGCCTCAATTTCATCGAGGTCCATGATTCCCAAGCTGTCGTTTGGAACAGTGCGAATATGCACTCCGCCCAGCGCCGACAAGCTACCGGCTTCATTCTGAAAAATATGTGATTCGGCTCCCATTATGGCTTCTTCACCACGCTGGCAATGAGCGAGTCCAGCCGCAAGGTTAGCCATTGTTCCACTAGCTACATAGACTGCAGCCTCTTTGTCAAACTTCTCAGCAGCCATAGCCTCCAATCTGTTAATTGTTGGATCTTCTTCAAAAACATCATCTCCTACCTCAGCATTCGCCATTGCACTGCGCATTTCTTCCGTAGGATGGGTAACCGTATCGCTTCTAAGGTCAAAGATTGGCATTCATACTCCTTTCACTGATACTGATACTGAATTGAAAGCGTATCGCATTCTAACAGGTAACACCTCAAAAAGGGGCTCCCTTCTCCAACCCGGTTTAACTGTGTGCTACACTTTATTTAGATAGAGAGAACAGTACAATGCAGCTTCCTGATAAGCAACATAGCGACCCTTGCCCTTCCACAGACAAGGAAGAAAAACCAACTTATTCAAATAACAAGGCTGTCTCTAGAGTCCTTGAATGGCGATCAGATCTTTTGTTGGCTACCCTGATACTTGTTGTCTTCCTTATAGATCAATCTACAAAGTCTTGGATAAGGCACAGCCTAATTGAAGGGAGGTCTTTCCCTGAAACAGGCTTCTTCAGAATCACGCACGTTAGTAACACAGGGAGTGCATTTGGACTCTTCCCAAACCAAACACTATTCCTACTAATCGCTTCAGTAGTAGGAATAGGTGTACTTCTGATTTTTTTCCGCAGACAAGCTGGTAAAGACTGGCTTGTACGCACTAGCCTAGGGCTCCAGCTAGGAGGTGCAGCCGGGAATCTTGTTGACCGAATCACTATGGGCAAAGTCACTGACTTTCTTGACGTGGGCGCCTGGCCGATATTTAACCTTGCAGACGTTTCGATAGTCTCTGGAATAGTCATACTCGCTTGGCTTCTTTATAGATCCCCTGTTGAAGTCCCAAGCAAGGATTCTGAACCAAACTCCATTGGAGAACTTAGCGACGAGTCAGTACCTAAGGATCCATGAGTAGGAAATCTAAGGCAAAATTACATGCTGCAAATTGAAAAAGGACAACAGGTCAATCATGAAGTTCATTCGGAAAATGGTCAAAGATTAGACACCTTTGTAGTTAATTTGATACCTGGGCTATCTAGATCACAAGCTCAACATCTTATCGAAGATGGTTTTGTTATTTTGAATGAACATGCACCTAAGCCATCGACGAAGATAAAACTTGGAGACCAGATTCAAATAACCATACCTAGCCAACAATCAATCACCAAACCACAACCGGAAAATATCCCTATCAAAAAGATTTTTGAGAATGAGGACTTAGTGGTAATTGATAAAATAGCAGGACTAGTAGTGCACACGGCTCCTGGGCACCCCAGCGGGACTTTAGTAAACGCACTATTATCCCATTATCCAGACATAGCAAAAGTCGGAAATGAGAGTAGGCCAGGGCTAGTTCACAGGCTAGATTCCGACACCTCAGGCTTAATGGTTGTGGCTAGGAATCAAAAATCATACAAGGAATTGATAACTCAAATCAAAAGTCATTCATTTGATAAGACTTATATAGGGCTTGTACGTGGGACTCCAAAACCTCCTGAAGGTAGCATAAACGCGCCTATAGCACGTAACCCCAGATCACGACAAAAAATGGCTGTGGTCCAAGGTGGTCGAGAATCATTTACTGAATATAAATCCATACTACCTTTAGCTGGATTCACTTTGCTGGAGATTAAGCCTAGAACCGGGAGGACTCATCAGATAAGGGTTCACTTTTCAACCATGGGTCACCCTATAGCAGGAGACAAAAAATACGGAGGCAAAGTCTCATTCCTAAACAGACAGTTCCTACACGCACACAAACTCGGGTTTAAGCTTCCGTCTACAGGACAATTCGTAGAGTTTACCTCCGAGCTTCCAGCAGATCTAGAAAAAGTTATCCGTGAATTAAGATAGCCCTGGTTTACGAACCCTTTTTGCCTACAGCAACAGCATTCAGCTCAGCCTGAATGAATAACAGAGCCAAAGGAGGGAACAGCCACATTAAGAATATTAACGTAGCTCCAATACCCTCACGTCCGTCCCTCTTTGAAAATTTTTCGACCGCCTGTGCGTGAAAAAAGACTGCAAATATGTTGAGGAGCGGGATAAGAGCCATAATCAACCATGCAAGGGGATTGCCCTCTTGCTTGTTATATCTGATCAACTCATCAGAAGTCTTGTAAAACCAAACTAGGCCATACAATCCAAAAGTTACAATCAATAAGAGAGGAGGAATAAAAACTGGGCGATATGTAATTGTTGAAGCATCAGATTGTTTCATTTTGATTAGTTCCTGAAAAAATTTGTCTGATTCGGGTTTACTTTATGCACTACCCTTATCGAATCATGCCTAACCCATCAGAACGATGTCAATTATATGATAACTTGAAAAGAATGCACAGGCATAAACCCATGATATCTCTTTAAAATAAGTTGTCACTCCTTTGCTTAGACATAAAGTTGCCAGCCTAGTATCCTATTAAGTGAAATGATTCAAAGTGATATTCGAGTAAGATACGCTCCCAGCCCCACCGGTTACCCTCACGTGGGTAACATCCGCACTGCACTATTTAACTGGTTATATGCCAGACACTCGGGGGGCTCATTCATAGTACGTATCGAAGATACCGATCAAAGCAGGTCTGTCGAAGGTGCCATTGAGAATATTCTCGAATCCTTGGAATGGCTAGGTATAGATTGGGACGAGGGACCAATAGTAGGAGGAAACTTTGGACCATATCTACAGTCAGAAAGGCTAAGCATATACCACACGACTGTAGAACGATTGCTTGAACAAGGCAACGCCTACTACTGCATTTGCTCTCCTGAAGAACTGGACTCAATGAGGAAAGAGCAACAGAGACTTGGCAAGCCAACAGGATACGACCGTCGCTGCCGCTCCGCACAACATTCCAAAAACAATAAATCTGGGGTTAATCCTGTTGTACGATTTGCCACTCCTATCGAAGGACCTCCTGTTACCAGCAACGACCTTATACGTGGAGAGGTTAAGATTGAACTACCAGTTATAGACGATTTCGTAATTCTCAAGTCTGATGGTTTTCCAACTTACCATCTAGCAAATGTCGTGGATGACCATAAGATGCAAATTAGTCACGTTATGAGGGCAGAGGAATGGCTGCCAAGCACACCTCGCCACGTCTTGTTGTATAAGGCTCTCGCTTTCGAGCCGCCGATATTTGCCCATTTGCCAATGATATTGGGGCCAGATCGCTCAAAGCTTTCGAAGCGGCATGGTGCAACCACATTGCTTGAGTACCGTGACGAAGGGTATTTACCCGAGGCAATGCTTAACTTCCTAGTTTTACTTGGGTGGTCATTGGACGACAAAACGGAAGTCATGGCTTTAAAGGAGTTGGTAGAGAATTTTTCACTCTCCAGAATTGGCAAATCGCCCGCAATTTTTGACATCACCAAACTTGAGTGGATGAATGGGGTATATATACGTAGCATGCCAGTGGAACGAATAGCTGACCATATAGAAGGTTATCATTTTCATCAGAAAGAAAACGTGCCCCCAGAGTTGCTCGATAAAGATTACATCAAAAAAGTGGGCGAACTTATTCAAGACAGAATAAGAAAAGTGTCATCAGAGGAAATCTGGGATCTGATCTCCTTTCTGATGGTTGACGATTTAGAGTACTCAATAGATCTCAACCCGAAAGGATTAGACAAATCTGCGACCGCTAGTGCCATAAGAAATGTTATAAGTGAATTGGAACCTATCAAGAGTTTCGAAGCTTCAACGTTAGAACATTGTCTACGGAAACTATCCGAGGAACTGGATCTTAGTACCAGACATTTATTCGGTGCTATAAGACTAGCGGTTACCGGCAGCAACGCAACGCCACCACTCTTTGAAACTATGGTAGTTATAGGAAAAGACAGAATTATCAGAAGATTGTACGGTGCTTTAGGTATATTAGAGGATATGGATTCGCTAAAATAAAGTGACAATTGCCAATCCTAAAACAGGTTTCTATAATTAACCAGCTGTTGATAAAATATCAATACATCAAATACTAAGGAGTCACCTGTTGACATACATCATTACGGAACCATGTATAGACGTTAAGGATTTGACTTGTGTAGATGTGTGCCCGGTCGACTGTATTTACGGTGCGGACGATCCAAATGATCGAATGCTTTACATTAATCCCGATGAGTGCATCGACTGTGCGGCCTGCGAACCGGTGTGCCCAGTTAATGCAATCTTCGCCGAAGAAGAAGTGCCAGAACATTGGGCAAAATGGACACCAGTGAATTACGACTACTTTAAAGATACGGACGGAACCAGATCTAAAATAGATGAACTCAAGCCTAGGGAATAGTCACAAATGCAACAGGTAAGTAGTTAATTTGATGGACCAACCATCCGATGTAAAAGTCACCCCTCAAGCAATTCACATCAAATGGGATGATGGGCATGATAGTGTGTTGGAACACCGTTATTTACGATCCCAGTGCGGATGCGCAGCTTGCGTCAACGAAATGACAGGTAAGCGATTAATCTCCATTTCGGATATATCTAAAGATGTTGAGGCTTTAGACTGGATGCAGGTAGGTCGTTACGCTATACGCTTTCTCTGGAGTGATTT
>CAZBMS010000017.1:0-29336 GCA_964493125.1 uncultured Dehalococcoidia bacterium
CAGCCCCATAGAATTTGCCGGATGGCCCAGTTCGCGCGCTCAAATTGACTGTTACATCCGACAGATGTTCAACTAGGGCGTTTAGTTCTGTTTGTTCCTTTATTCGCCGTTCGTCGCCTGTTTTTCTTATAGAGTCTATTCTTTGTAAATGGTCGTGTGTCGCAGGGACAGCGAGTTTCTTAGGTAGCAAAAAGTTACGGGCGAATCCGTTTTTGACCTCTTTAATATCTCCGGCCTGGCCACTGCCTGCAACATCAGCCACGAAAATGACTTTCATTCTTTAAACACCTCTTTAAGTAGTTCTGTGCATCCAGGGTATCTTATCAGAGCACTATACATGGATGCTTTGATATTCTTTAACTGGGGTGGGATATCGAGCTTAGTATAGTCTCATGGAAGTCTTTTGAGAAGAGTTTTTTCAGTTGAATAAATAACTGATTCACTCGCCCAGAGCTTTATTCAAACCGGTTGACCAAGCCCTTGAAATTCCATCTAACGAGCCATCAATTATCCCTTTGATCGAGAATTCGTCGTTTATTACAGTTCCTAACTTCACGAAAGGTGTTTGGTTTTCACGGCACATAGCTTCGAATTGTTCTATTTTATTTTCTGAGACTGAAACGATAATACGTGAAGTCTGTTCTCCGAACAGGGCCGGTGCCCAATGCTTCCCTACATCGATACTCCCGGAAAACCCTAACTTACCAATTATGCTACTTTCTGCAAGTGCGACTGCCAGGCCTCCTTCGGAGCAGTCGTGTGCTGAGTTAACTAGTTGGTTTTCCACTAACGACCTGCAGCAACTTTGTAGTTTCACTTCAAGGTTTAGGTCGATGCTTGGTTGGCCTACTACTAGTCCATGTATTATTTCTAAATATTCGCTTCCTGCCAAGGAATTTGGATCGGAACTGACGGCATCCGTTCCCAGCAAATATACTGAGTCTCCGTGACTTTTAAAGCCCGAGCTGATCGCTTTGTTTACATCGTCAAGTATCCCTAATGCGCATACAACAGGGGTCGGGTATACGGCTGTTCCTTTGGTTTCGTTATAGAGACTAACGTTGCCACTTACTACGGGAACGTTGAGAAGTTTGCATGCTTCGACCATACCTCTGACTGACTCAACCATTTGGTAAGCTACATCAGACTTTTCCGGGTTACCAAAATTCAGGCAATTTGTAATTGCGACTGGCTTCGCTCCTGTGCATGCCACGTTTCTACAAGCCTCGGCAACAGCTAGCGCTCCGCCTACGAATGGGTCCAAATAGCCTATCCGCCCATTGCAGTCGGATGACATAGCTAATCCTCTCTCAGTGCCTTTGATTCTGATAACTGCAGCGTCAGCCGTACCTGGAGGAAGCACAGTATTAGTTTGAACTTGGTGATCGTATTGACGGTAAACAAGTTCTTTACTAGCAATGTTGGGCGAAGCCAATAACTTTAAAAGTACGTCATATGCATTTTCATTTGAGGGTTTAAGTGATGAAAAATCGTAACTCTGTAGTTCAGCAATGGAGTTAGGCTTATTGCCGAATACTTCATATATTGGCGGATGTGTGAGCATACCACCTGGAACTGCTCCTACTGGATTACTACCCTCAAATATTCTGGCTATCCCGTCATTTGTGACTTCTCCAATGGCGGTGCACGGGATATCCCATTTTTGCATGATATGTTTCACTTGTTCGACGTTGTCGGGTGAAACGATTAACAACATTCTTTCTTGAGATTCAGAAAGCATGATTTCGTAAGGTGACATTCCGTATTCACGCCTAGGCACAAGCTCGACATCCAACTTGAAACCAGTACCACCTTTTGTGGTTGCCTCAACAATTGAGCTTGTAAGCCCAGCTGCACCTAGGTCTTGTAGCCCTTCTACTAGGTTTGCTTCGACTACCTCGAGACATGCTTCTATGAGGATTTTTTCCATAAATGGATTTCCTACCTGAACAGTTGGTCTAAGTTCTATGTCTTCCTCAAATGTTCGTGACGCTAGTCCAGAAGCTCCGTGAATGCCATCCCTTCCTGTCTCTGCACCTGCGAGGAGAAGAATGTTCCCGGGCGTACTCGCGATTGCTCTTACCATTTCGTTTGAATTCACTATACCCAAGCACAGCGCGTTCACCAATGGATTTCCAGAATAGGAAGAAGCAAACGCTATTTCTCCGCCTATATCTGGTACTCCAATGCAGTTGCCATATCCTGAAATTCCATTGACCACACCGTTGAATAGATGTCGATTTTGTTGTTCAGTAAGTGGACCAAATCGGAGTGAATTCATTAATGCTATAGGTCTAGCTCCCATCGCTAGGATATCCCTAACAATTCCGCCGACTCCAGTTGCAGCACCTTGGTATGGTTCTATTGCTGATGGGTGGTTGTGTGATTCAACTTTTATGACGGCTGCTAGACCATCTCCAATGTCGATTGCTCCTGCATTCTCCTGGCCAGGTGCAGTAAGGAGATATGGACTCTCTGAGGGAAATGTCCTGAGTAATTGTTTTGAATGCTTGTAGCCACAGTGTTCGCTCCATAGGGCTCCAAACATACCAAGTTCCACGGCATTAGGTTCTCTCCCAAGCCTTCGGACGATTTCTTCGTACTCATCTGGCTTTAGGGCTATCTCATCTAGGACTTCTTTTGATACTGGCACTTCGCTTCCTTCCTAAACGTGACTTCCTATAGTAATTAATGTTACGCCGGATACTACCAATATCGCTCCGACCCAAGTCTTAGTCGTGATAGATTCCATGCGTGTTAGAAAGATATGTGCTAATCCCAAAGAAATCAATGGTGTAACCGACGAAACAGGCGCAACTACGACAATTGGTGCGAGTTCGAGAGCAGAATATAACAATGTTACTCCTGCCGAAGATGCGATTCCAGACAAAGTGAGGAAAACAAGTGCCTTCTTAGGTGCCTTAAGATCCTTTTTTAAATTACCTATCGACAGGCCAGTAAGTATGATAAAGCCGCAGAATAGACCTATAGTTGCTACCACTGGTGGAGGGGCTATATCGGTTACAAGCTGCTTTGCTAAGTATTGACTTGATCCGTAGGCAGTCGCAGCCATCAAAGCTAATATCATGCCAACTGTGACAGGCTTTTGCTCAGTCATATCTTTCAACAAATTTCTCATGTTATTTACTGCTTCCTGTCTTAGCCACCAAAGTAACGCCAGCGAATATACTTAGAGTGCCAAGGAGGATGTACACGTTTATTGTTTCTCCTCCAAATAGAATTCCCAGTGCAACTGCAACAAGTGGGGCTGAGGCTAGTAATGGGGCTGAGCGTGAAACCCCTGCTAAGTTTACACTGTTAAAATTGAGATATCTCCCAAATACGTAGTTCAGGATGCCTAATAAAACTATCCATGTGAGATCATGTGGAGTAAGCCTAAAAGCCACTGGTCCGTGGAGAATCACCGAGGCACCTCCTATCAATATCGTACCAACGGCCAGTGAAAGGGCAGTGCCAGTTGTCGCAGTGAGGTTTTGTAATCCTAATCGTACGAAAATTGCTGATATACCCCAACCAACAGCAGCTAACAGAGCGAAAATTATGGCTAGTGTCAAATCAGGACACCGAATCAATAATTGATTCAAAAATTATTCGGCCATCAGTGCCTCCTACGATCTCCTCGCAACATCTTTCTGGGTGTGGCATCATGCCCAATACATTCCCTTGTTTGTTAACTATTCCTGCGATGTTGTCAATGGAGCCGTTGGGGTTGTATGCATCGTCAATTTGGCCTGAAGAACTAGAATACCTAAAAACGACCTGCCCATTACTATTTAGAGTTTCTATTGTTTCTGAGTCAGCAAAATAATTGCCTTCGCCATGTGAAATTGGGACCGCTATAACGTTCTTTTCGGAAGCTCGTGTGGTGAATTTCGTGTTGATGTTCTCGACTTTTAGATGGGTCCACTCGCAGTGAAAACGAAGGTCGTTATTACGAATAAGGACTCCAGGCAGAAGTTCCGCTTCACACAAGATCTGGAACCCGTTACATATTCCTATAACCAAACCACCGTCATTCGCGAATTTCTTTATAGCGCTCATTATTGGGGAAAATCGTGCGATCGCTCCCGTTCGCAAATAGTCGCCGTATGAAAAGCCACCAGGGAGTATTAGGCAATCAATGTCTTTTATTTTTGATTCTTGATGCCACAAGTATTGAGCGTCCTGTTGCAAGACTTCAGCTACTGCGTGATAGCAGTCGGTATCACTCCAAGTACCAGGAAATACTACGATTCCAAAACGCAAGGGGTTACTCCTATGAAAACTTAGAAAGACCCATGTTACTCTAGGTATCCAAGAGTAGTCTACAAGCGTACAACTTATGAGCAAATGAAAATACTTTCATAGACGATAGTTGCTGAACCAAAAGAATCCTAGACTATTGTGTTAGAAGATGCTTTACTAAGGCGCTTACTTTTGAGCCGTCAGCTTTGCCTTGAATCTTGGGCATGAGTATTTTCATAACTTTACCCATGTCTGATTGTTCTTTTGCATCCGTTTCGGTGATGGCGTTAAGTACTAATGACTTTAACTTTTCGTCAGAGATTTGTTCCGGAAGATATTCTCTTACAATGGCTAGTTCGTCTTTCTCCTTGATCACTAGCTCCGATCGACTCGCCTTCTCGAACCCAAGAATACTCTCTTGGTGTTGTTTAACCATCCTAGTAAGTACGGTGATGACCTCCTCATCTTCAAGTGGTCTCCGTTTAGCCTTTTCCTCGTTTTGAATCGCGGCACGGATGAATCGAATTGTTGATCTACGAGAATCATCCTTTTCCCGCATAGCGGTTTTCAAGTCGGATGATAGGCGTTCTTGAATAGACATGGTACAAAACTAAGCGTGTGTTATAGAAAAGTTATCGCCTAGAGCTCTTCCGGCGCTTGGCGGCAGCCTTCTTCTTACGCTTTATGCTAGGGGGTTCAAAGTGTTCCCTTCTGCGGGCCTCGGATAATATCCCGTCCTGTTGGACCTTCTTAGTGAAGCGTCGAAGCAGGCTGTCAAAACTTTCACCTTCTGATGCGGCTACATGAGCCAAATGTCACCTTCTAAAAATATTGAATTTCCAGTCCAATGATATGTTTGATATGCACTGTTGTCAAGAAAATCGTGCCTAAATGCTAAGGCTTTTATAGCATTCTGCAGACATATCTGCTATGAGATCTGTCGCAGCTGAATAGCCAGGTTGACCATCAGGCATGTTAATCGGAACATTTTCAGTAAAAACGCTTAGTATGAATAGTGGTGATCCGTCTTTGAATATAATGCCTGCATCGTTTACGTTCCGAGACTCGTATCCAGTTCCTGTCTTGTGAGCTATCTTGGTTCCTAGTGGTAGTTTCGCTGGAAGCTTGGTTTTCAATTTCTGCCAACTCAAAATATCCAATGCAAGGTTGCACAAAGTAGGCGTAGACCCAAGTTTTTTGGCGGATGAATCGTTTGAGGTCCCTTCCAATATAAGATTAAGTAATAAACCCACGTCTTCCGGCGTGGTAGTATTAACTTGCTCCAATGAATGTGACCTCCCAAGCCCTAATGGCGGCAGCCCAATTAGGTGATTAGTTCCTTTCATACCAATCGATCTTGAGAATGAATTTACTGTATCGAGGCCAACTATATCTGAAACTGCACCTGTGCATGTGTTGTCGCTTACTATGATCATCATTGTTAGTGCATCTTCGAAAGTGATTCGGAATCCAGGTTTCAAGTGTTGGAAACATCCTGAGTCGTTGGCCTGATATCTTTTCTCGATCAAGACTTCCTGATTTAGGGTCAAAGTGTTTTCATTTACCGACTTCAAGGCCGCCATCAGTATTGCGATTTTCCTAGTACTTGCTGACGGGACTATGACATCTCCGTTTCTAACGGCTATTTCGCCTGTTCTAATGTTCTTCAGATACCAACCCGTATGAAACGGCATTTTCTCAGACTCATAATCTAACCGTTCAGCCAATAAATGGAAATCAGTTTTCATGATCTCTTTTCTCCCTATATAGCTCAATGAATGATTGTGCTTGGATTATATCCCAGACTTTAGGTTATTTGGGATTGATTTTGTATTCAGAATACTCTGGCGTAGTTGCCTATCGACCGGGCTGATATACTTTGAGTACCAGTTCGGTTGGAATTTCCGCGGCTCGTAGCAGCCGCCTTTTTTTGGTCAAGTTTGAAAGTACACGAAAAATCTCAATCAAAGTATCGTTGGGTTATACACGCTTTGCTTATTTCTGCTCAATTAAGCATTGGAATTAATGTGTTAGCTCCAGCACCGCTGTTCCCATTCATAATGGAAGAATATGGATTAGATAGAGGTAGCGTAAGTATCTTGGTTGCATTGATGGCTTTGGTTCTTGCAGTTGGGAATGTACCTTCAGGTTTTATGGCATCTAGGTTTGGTGTTTACAGAACCTTCGCGGTGGGATCTTTTTTGATGTCTGCTGGGATGTTAGCTCCATTTATGTCTGATTTTGTTGGCCAGATTGGTTGGCGAGTCGTAATGGGTTTGGGAGTCGGCATTGTGATACCACTAGTAGGGGGTATTAGTTCGGAATGGTTTGGGCGTCGAGAATTGCCTATAGTCAACGGTACTCATTGGATGGGGCAAACAAGCGGTATGGCAATTTCTATGTTTGTGGCTGTGCCCGTAGCTAACTTGTTGGGTTGGGAAGTAGCTCTATTTGGCTTTGGTCTTGTTGCATTGATAGGGACTGTGTTTTGGTTAATATTTGGTAAGGACGGTGACACCCAAGGAAGACCTGCAGAGACGAATGAACGCCCAAACTTATCCGGAGTTCTCAAAGAAAAAACGACGCTGTTGATTGCAATGGCCTTCGTTGGCCCATTTCTAACCTACTTAAGCCTAAATGCTTGGTTGCCAACTTACTACAATGAAGTCTTCGGGTTAGACTTATCCAAAGCGGGTATGATAATTGGTTTGGCTCCACTGGTTGGGATGTTAGCAAGCCCGGTTGCGGGTATGTGGTCCGGCAAGCTTGGTTTGAGAAGGCCTTTTCTAATAGGTGCAGGTCTGCTATTCATTTTTTCTAGCTTTGGATCCTTTTTGATTAACAATGAATTTCTGATTTTCATATCGGTAATTGGCTTGGGTGTTTCTCAATGGGTTTTTATTCCGATAATTTTTAACGTTGCAACTGAACTGCCTGGAAAAACTGCAGCTGAAGTAGCCGTGATTCTATCGGCTGGGCTTGCAGTAGGAAACTTACTAAGCTTCTTTGGACCATTGCTAGTGGGGGTGACGACGGACGCATCAGGCAGTTATTTGCCGAGCTTCAGTGTTCTAGCGGTGTTGCCAGTCATAATGCTCTTATCCGGTTTCATGCTTCCGGAAACCGGTCCTCGTGCTGCGAATAAGTCGATCTAATATAATTAAAGGCTATGTGTGATCACAGGGGCGAGATCTAGTTCATTCAATAGCGAATTAAGCTTTGGTATGTCTCCTTCAATCACTTTGGTGAGCCTGTTTTTCTGCTTGATATATTGGCTCTCAATTGACGCATACGCTTCAAGCGTTTGTTTTGGAGGTGCGTAGTCTGCACTGCCGATAACCGAATTTAATGCAGCCAATTTTGCGTAGATTTTTACTGGTGAATCCATCCCTAAGTCCCCAGCATCGGGCGTGTGTATCAACTCAGACTCGATGGCGGAAAGTTTTCTTTTAACAAGGGACGTGACGTCCTTAGCGGGTTGCGACTCCTTGATTGATCCAAGTAGATTGTTCCAGTTTTGTATCTGCTTCCTTATGTTTCTGATAGTAACTACTAGGGAGGCAATTTCTGAGGTAGTGTCGCGAATTTTGATTAGGATATCGTGCTGTTTTTCCAAATCTGTATTTGTGGACGGGTTAATAGGGTTCTTTTTGACGTTGAACAGTTGACTTACTGTCGTTCCATCAACAGTAAGTTGAGCTTCGTACTTCCCGGGTACTACCAGAGGCCCGATTACGCTCTCATCAAGCCCTCCTACCGATTTATCGCCAGGTACAGTGTCAGCGCCCATTTCACGCATATCCCAAACAAATCGATTCATGCCTTGAATTTTTTGTAAAAATGGTGGTGCCGAGGTTGCTCCATCTCCTTTGCTCTGATAGTTGTTCACGATTCGTCCTTTACCATCAACTATCGTCAACTTTATGGCATCTTTTGGTTCGTTTTTTAAGGAGTAGCAGATTATGACTCCGTCTGGGGGATTCTCCCCTGCATCCAGGTAAGTTTGTTTTACTAAGTTATCTTGGGCATCTTTTTCGGTAAGCCATGAGAAGACAACTGGCCCTGATCCTCGGTCGTAGTTCATGCCTGGAACAGAAGAGGCATCCGGCCTTAGAGATCTCCACATCGGGAATCTGTATCCATCCTTAGATTTGAAGATGTGTGCGGGTTTGTTAGTGACCTCGGAGTTTAGTTCCCTTAATGGATTAATGTCATCGAGTATCCAGAATGCTCTTCCATGTGTGGCAACTACTAAATCGTCCTCTTTAATAACGAAGTCGTGGATTGGAACTACTGGTAGATTAAGTTGTAAAGATTGCCAATTTCCTCCGTCATCAAACGATACGTAGATTCCCGTTTCAGTTCCAGCAAATAAGAGTCCTTTAGTCTCAGGGTCCTCTCTGATAACCCTTGTGAAGTCATTAGCAGGAATCCCATTTGTTATTTTTGTCCACGTTTTACCGTAATCATTAGTTTTGAAAAGATAGGGACTGTTGTCGTGTAGTTTGTATGCTGTGACCGCGACATAAGCTGAAGCGGGGTCATGAGGAGAAGGATCGACGATGCTTACGAGTGACCATTCCGGGATTTCTTTTGGGGTGACATTTTCCCAAGTGTTGCCGTTGTTTTTTGACACGTGAATCAAGCCGTCATCTGAGCCGGCCCACAGCACCCCTTTTTGAACTTTGGATTCATCAAAAGTGAAAATCGTACATGGAGGCAACCCTTCTACTGGAGCATCGTATGAAGCTGTAGCCGCAGATAGATCGTTTCTTGTTAAGTCTGGGCTGATCTCATCCCAACTGGTGCCATTCTCAGTTGAACGAAAGACGTGATTCCCCGTTGCGTAAATTACGTCGGGATCATGATGGGAAATAACTATTGGAAACGTCCACTGAAATCGGTACTCTTGCTTTTCTGGTTCGAGATTGCTGATACGTTCTGGGTTTATCCGAACGTCATGCCCTTGCCCAGTTCTCCGATCGTATCTGCTTAGTGGTCCTCCACCGCTATGTGCAGCGTAGACTATATTGGGATCATCCGGTTTAACTGCGACATATCCAGCTTCACCGCCGCCAACCGAGTACCACTCGGTTTGAGTTATTGCACCTGTTGGAGAACGGCTTGGAATGCTGATAGAGCTGCCATCCTGTTGAGTGCCATAAACTCTGTAAGGGAAATTTGAGTCAGTTGTTACATGATACAACTGACCTGTGGGTTGGTTTTCTAGCCTCGTCCATGAGAATCCATCGTTGAAGGAAATAGTGGCCCCCTCATCATTTGCATGGATGATCCTCCTAGGATTTTTTGGGTCTATCCACATGTCGTGGTCATCGTCATGAGGGGTCGTAAAGCGAGTGAAAGTACGACCTCCATCGGTGGATTTCCAGTTTCGTCCGCTCAACACGTAACACGTTTCTGAATCCGTAGGATGAGCGAAAACGTGGGTATAATAGAAATTTCGCTTGCTAAGGTTTGGGTCATTGGAGGTAAGGGCCCACGTTTCTCCACCATCATCTGACCGATAGAGACCTCCATCTTTATGCTCTATCAATGCCCAAATCCTCCCACGCTTTGCAGGGGAAACAGCCACGCCGATTCTTCCTAAGGAACCCTGAGGGATCCCTGGTTTAGTCGAGATGTCCTCCCATGTGTCGCCACCATCTAGTGATCGCCATATGCCACTGTCAGGACCACCGCTTACTATGGTGTAAGGATACCGCCTTGCTTGATAAATAGAGGCGTAGAGTATTCTTGGGTTTGCAGGATCCATAGATAGATCTATGGCGCCTGCGTTCTCACTCTTGTAGAGAATTTTTTCCCACGTCGCGCCACCGTTTATTGAGCGGAAAATTCCTCTTTCACTGTTCGGTCCAAACGCGTGTCCCAGAGCGGCAATATAGACTATGTCTGGATTAGTAGGATGTATTCTAACTCTCGCAATATGCCTGGTTTCATCAAGCCCCAAGTGTACCCAGGATTTCCCAGCGTCAGTGGATTTGTACACCCCGTCTCCGTGGGTGACATTACTTCGAATACAAGCTTCTCCCATGCCTACATATATAACATTTGGATCAGAATCAGAAACTGCTATTGCACCAACCGACGCTGTTTTAAAAAAACCGTCCGATATGTTATGCCAAAAAACACCGGCGTCATCGGTTTTCCAAACACCGCCGGAACAGGCACCAAAATAGAAAGTCGCCTGATCTACTGGATCCCCTGCCACAGCTAGCACTCTACCTCCGCGAAATGGTCCAATACAGCGATATTTCATGGATTGGTAAAACTTTGGGTCAATAGTCATGGTTAGGCACCTCGCGTTGACAGGCTGAATAGTTGGAAGAATTTGGACGGATGTTATTGGCTATGTGTGTAGGAGTCAACAACCGATTATGTGAGAAATGGTGGAGCTGAGGGGACTCGAACCCCTGACTTCCTCCTTGCAAAGGAGGCGCTCTCCCAGCTGAGCTACAGCCCCATTACAGTATAGGCACACGATTTAAGGGGGTCAAGGATTGTTTGATTTAATTAACTATATGTTTTTTTCAGTCATGGAAATGATTCTTATCCTTGCCTGCGGGCTGTCTGTTAGGTATTATTGGATTAATTGGTTGGATGGATGGAGGCTTATAATGCCTTTTAGATTAGGTGGCCCAGAGTTAATAATAATTTTGGTAATTGTGATAATAGTATTCGGGGTAGGACGCCTCCCTGAAGTAGGCGGAGCATTGGGGAAGGGAATACGCGCCTTTAGGCGTGGTCAGGAAGGCTCTGATGGATCTGAGAAAAGTGGGCGTGGCAAGAATAAAACAACGGCTTCAAGTAGTAAGAAGAAAGCGAAAGTATAAGTAGTCGGTCATTCCGGTCTTGTTTTGGTTTCTGATTTCCTGTTTGCTAACCACGCCAACCAGATACCCAACTCGTAAAGTATTACAATTGGAATCGCTACCAGTGTTTGGTTGATTGGGTCGAATGTGGGAGTAATAAGAGCTCCCAAAAGAAATGCGATTACTATCCCAAATTTCCTCCAACGAGAAAACCTTCTGTAGCTTATGATTTTCATCTTTGCCAAGGCGAACATAAGAACCGGCGTTTCGAATACTAGGCCATTCCAGAAAAGGAGATTGGTCATCAGGTTAATGTAGTTGCCTATCCTAATCATGGGTGCTGCTATGTCAGCATTGAAAGTCAGGAAGAACTTTATGGCGGCTGGTATTAGTACAATGTAGCCGAACGTAACTCCCGCAATGAAAGCGATCGAGACTCCAGGAAGTAGAAGCAGAAGATATCGCTTCTCGGTTTTAGTAAGGCCAGGTGAGATAAAAGCGATGATTTGATAAGTGAAAACTGGGAGTGCAAGTATAAGTCCGCCCATAAATGAGACTTTCATTGTTATGCCCAACATTTCTGTGACATGCGTGTAGACTAGGGGAGATGTGTCAATGCCTGATATACCGGTCGCGGGTTTTTGTAGAAATACAAGGATCTGCCGGTGAAATGCGAAGGTTATGATTGTCCCGATTAGTGCGGATATCGCAGTTACTAGTAAGCGTGATCTGAGTTCCTCTAGGTGTTGCTTCAGTGTGAACTCTTTTTGTTCTTCCGATTTCACGTTATTGTTTCATCCTTGTCTTCTGATTTAGATTCCCTTGCGATTCCCCCTGGTCCTTGAGTATCAGTTGACTCTTGTTCGGCTTGTTCGACTTCCAGTAACCGTGGAATGTCAGAAAGGGCTTTTCTGAGTTCAGCTATGTAGCCACCTAAACTCTTAGCGATCTCGATCATTCGCATTGGGCCCAAAACAATCAACGCGATTAAGAGTACGAAGATGAGTTCTGTGATTCCTACCCCGAATATATTCATAGGTTTAATTCACCAGTGTGGCAGTTATTACATAAACCTAAACTTATTCCAGTGTCAAAGCTCGCTCCCATTTTTTGCAGTAGTGTTTGCGTTAAGCATAATGGCAGTCCGACAACATTCAGATAGCATCCGTCTATGGACAGCACAGGCGAAAAAGACGGATCCTGAATGGCGTATCCACCTGCTTTGTCTAGTGCATGGTGAAACCCTATCCAGTAGTCAATTTCAGTGTTCGAATAGTTTCTCATATGGACCGTGGTTGTTTTATGTGCTGTTGCTAGCTCGTTAGACTCAGTATTCACCACCGCTACTCCGGTGATGACTTTATGGGAACTGTTGCGAAGCTTATCTAGCATTATGCGGGCTGTATATTCACTATCAGGCTTGTTGAAAATCTCATTTCCCATGACCACTACTGAATCAGCAGCAATCACCAGGCCACTGGTGGTTGTTTTTGCTACATCTTTCGCTTTAATCAAAGCTGTTGAGATGACATATTTTTCTGCACAACCTTCGGGTGGCATCTCATTGTCCTCAGGCTCCGTTTGGTTAAACGTTATATTCGCGTCTGTAAGAATATTTCTGCGCCTTGGGGATTTTGATGCAAGGGTAATTGGATGGCCTGCTCTTAGGGATAGGGAAGTTATACACTCAACATGATGTGTTTGAGGAAACATGTCGAGTGGCTGTATGGAATCAACCTTGTAAGGGCCGTTTACGAGGATGCTGATATCACGGGCTAAAGATCCTGGGTCGCACGAAACATATACGAGGCGTTTTGGAGCTAGCCGCATAATTGCATCTAAGACAGGCCTTTGACAACCTGCTCTAGAAGGGTCAACTATTAGGGCATCTATCGTTTCTTTTACACTGGGGAGCACTTCTTCAGTTTTACCCTTCAGGATTGTCACGTTAGGGAATCCACCAAGGTTTAATTCAGCGTCATCGATCGCCGCCGCCGACTCTTCAATTGCGAGAACCTTACGGCTGAACGGCGCGAGTAGGGCTGAAAAGGTTCCTACTCCTGCGTATGCGTCTACAATGACCTGTGTACCATCTAAATTCAATTCTTGTTTGACCAAATTTGCCAGATTCTCAAGCTGTTGGATGTTCACTTGAAAAAAAGATGGTGAGCCAACCCTGAAGTCTACTCCCATGGCCGATTCAATGTATGACTTTTGACCAGTTTCCGGTGGACCAGGCAAGTTCTTTAAGGTTGGTTGGATCAGATAACTTCCAGTCGTAGGGCTAGATCTCACAGCTACTTGCGTGGTTTCACCACATTTTCCCTGCAATGAGGAAAGATGTACGTTTATCGATTTGTCCATTAATAAACATTCGTCTACGTCTACAAAATTCCTTCTCTCCCTATGAATGTATCCCAGCCGACCAGTTTGTCTGCGCACCGTGAATCTTGCATGGTTGCGGTAGCCCAACTGCTTGGGCGAAGGCAAAGTCGGAAGCACTGGTAACTTATTCAGATTGCCAATGCGTTGGAATGCGTCGATTATTGCCATTTGTTTAAGTTCTAATTGATGGGAGTAAACAACGTTTTGCCACTGACAGCCAGTACATTGTCCGAAATATTTGCAAGGTGCTTGTTGTCGATATTGTGATGGTTTTATAACTTTGATTACTTCAGCTGCGATATATCGCCTGCGTTCTCGGATGATTTCAACCTCAACTTTTTCGCCGGGCAAACCGCCGAATACGAATACCGGTTTTCCTTCAATACTAGCAATGGCTTCTCCTAGTCGGCCCATTCCGTCCAATTGCAGGGTTATTCGTTGTCCGCGTTCTGGAAATTGAGTAGTCATGTGATTATTGGTCATATTAATACAGCGATCACCGTCTGTATATTAATTTGGAATGTGTGCTAAGTTCGGACGGCGGAAGGATTGGACATGCTTTAACATAGACCTACCGAATCGGATTTCATTTGCTTATGGTATATAAGGGGTGATTGCGGGAATGGAATGGGGTTGTCGCCATGGCGACCTATAGCTTAAAATTAGCAGGTTATTCGATCAGAATGCCCTTAAGAGTTTGCAAATATGACTACAGAAACCAATTCAAAAGGTTACAGACTCCCACCTTGGTTCAAAGTGAAGGCACCGGGTGGCCAAAACTACATCGAATTGAAGAATCTGCTTCGGGATAGCGAACTTCACACTGTGTGTGAAGAAGCGAAGTGCCCCAATATCGGGGATTGCTGGGACAGGCGATCGGCGACATTTATGATTCTAGGTGATATATGTACTCGGGCATGTCGTTATTGCGCAGTTACTTCTGGAAAACCTCTGGGATTGGATTTGGAGGAACCAGATCGTCTCGCCAGAACGGTGGAGCGTTTGGGTTTGAAATATGTTGTAATTACATCAGTTAATCGTGATGATTTACCGGATCGTGGCGCCTTTGTTTTCGCTCAATGTGTTATGAAAATAAGAGAACGCATGGAGGGTTATGAAGAAGCCATTAAGGTTGAGACTTTGATCCCCGATTTCCAGGGAATGGGATTGAGGACGATGGTTAGAGCCAACCCAGATGTATTGAACCACAACATTGAAACTGTAAGGCGTGTGTTCCCTACTGTCAGGGCTAAAGGCGACTACAATTATTCTTTGGAATTATTGGGGGAAGTGAAAGCAATGCAGCCTAACATGGTTACAAAATCTGGCATGATGGTGGGTTTGGGCGAGGAGTGGGATGAAATACTTCAGACTATGGATGACTTGAGAGAAGTTAATTGTGATTTACTTACAATAGGACAATATCTGAGACCGAGCAAGAAACATGCTCCTATAAGCAAATTTTATACCCCAGACGAATTTCAAGCGCTGGCTTCCGAGGGATTACAACGGGGCTTTAGCCACGTGGCCGCCGGGCCTTTGGTTAGAAGCTCATATCATGCTGACGAACAACACTCGGCAGCAGCTTTAGTATTAGCATAGCCCTTATTAAGACCAGAGGTGCTCAACTGACTGATACTTTTTCAATAGATGATTTCCTTAGAGCTGAACGGAATCAGGGCAGTGTTAAGTTTTTTAAAATGAGCTCTGGTAGCCAGGATGAGGAGTTGGTTTTGGAACTAGCTACTTCCACGCTGAGGAATGTGACTATTTGGTCTGATGAGGATAGTGCTGTTTCCACTATATTTACTGGGCCGTTCGCTTCTCAAATTAAGGATGCAGCAAAAGAGCTAGGACTTACACCCGAGATGTTAGTATGGTATGCCGTAAAAGCTTTCATAGATGTTGGGTCCGCTTCTTAGTGCCTCCAATCTCCGAAACGACGCGATTAATACCTTGACAGTACTTCCGTAATGGGATAAACGATTATTGTTTACAAGAGTACAAGGGAGGAACACATGTACGAAACTAATAAGTATGAGGGCATGATTGCTGAGACAGTTGGTATCAAAGGTTACAATGGAGACACTGTGTTCGCATATTTCGCTAGACCCTTGGGAGAAGGCCCATTTCCCGGGATAGTTTTAGTTCCCCATCTACCTGGATGGGACGAATTTTACAGAGAAACAACCCGTCGGTTTGCCCATCATGGGTATTTGGCTATATGTCCTAATATAAATCAGAGATTTGGCCATGGGACTCCAGAGGATGTCGCAGCAAAGGCGAGAGCAGAGGGTGGAGTTTCTGATGATTCTGTTATTGGAGATAGTGAAGCGTCCATGGAGTATTTGCGTTCGCTTCCCAACCTCAATGGGAAGGTTGGTGTTTTCGGTACCTGTTCAGGTGGGAGGCAAGCGTTCTTGATAGCATGCAGGTCAAAGGGATTTGACGCCGCAATAGAGTGCTGGGGCGGTAGAGTTGTGATGTCTAAAGAGGAACTTTCGGCTGGACAACCAGTTGCTCCAATCGATTACACTGCAGATCTTTCATGCGCCCTATTGGGGCTTTTTGGCGAAGACGATTCCAGCCCGCCTCCCGTTCAGGTTGATCAGCATGAGGCTGAACTCAAGAAGCATAATAAAGACTACGAGTTTCACATGTACCCAGGAGCTGGACATGGCTTCTTTTACTACGATAGGCCTGCCTATAGACAAGAGCAGGCTATGGATGGATGGGGGAAAATCTGGGATTTCTTACACAGGAAACTAGGTGGAACACTTTAGGAATCCAAAGAGGAAATTGATATGTGCACAATGATTACTGAGAAGGCTCTTATGTCAGGTACTGCTAAGGGGCCAAAGGGATGGTTCAAATTACAGGAAGCTAACGTGTCCTTTGATCACCCATTTAATGCGCCTTTGGACCATGCGGTCAATATTGATTTTGTTAATGAAAATGAGGGCTTAGGGGCCAGAGTAGCAGTAGAAATTACAGCCGAGTCGGCTAGAAGATTGGTAGACGCGATCCTCGCTGCCCTAGATCAAGGTAAAAAATATCATCTTGAGGAACTCGAGAGCGGTACCTAATACCAAGGAGATAATATGTCGGAGATCGCGACTTTGGCTGGCGGATGTTTTTGGTGCGGTGAGGCTATATTTGAACAGCTGAATGGAGTTTTCCATGTGCAGTCGGGATATACTGGTGGTCACGTTTCGAATCCGTCGTATCAAGACGTTTGCTCCGAGACTACTGGGCATGCTGAGGCTGTTCAGATAGAATTTGACCCCGAAGTGATTTCATATCGAGAATTGCTTGAAATATTTTTTTCCACCCATGATCCGACCACGTTAAATCGACAAGGCCCTGACGTTGGCACTAGGTACCGCTCAGCTATCTTTTATCAGGGAGCTGATCAAGCGAGACAGGCGAATGAAATGATAGCTGAGGCATCTCACCTATGGCCTAACCCAATCGTTACTGAAGTCGTCGCCCTTAATGAATTTTACGTTGCAGAGGACTATCATGCAGAGTATTACAGGAGCAACATTAATCAGCCTTACTGTCAGTTTGTGATAAATCCTAAGGTGATGAAATTCAGAGAAAAGTACAGGGAAAAGTTGAAGGCTGAAGGCTCACAAGTTAGCAGTTGATCAATTTTTGCGCTCTAGCCCGAAATTGATTAATTGCAGTAGTGAATCTCTCTCTTTTGAGTCCGGAATCGTCAAAATGTTGTTGCGGGCCACATTACAGAACTGTTGTGCGATCAATTGTGATTGGTCTAGAACTGAGGTAGATTGAATCATCTCAATAATTTTTGACCTTGCCTCGTCAGATTGCCCGTCTTTGAACAGAGAAAACACAGGATCATTTTTTTTCAATTGCTGAAACAGAAGAATAGTAGGAAGGGTTACAGTTCCTTCTGACAGATCGTTGCCACTAGGTTTGCCGGTTACCTCTTCGCTTCCTTCGAAGTCTAAGATGTCGTCCATTATTTGAAATGCCATGCCAAGATTGTACCCGTAACTGACAAGTGATTTGATAGTTTCTTCCGGTGCTTTACTTAGAATCGCGCCACTTTCGGCTGCGGTACGAAAAAGAGTAGCGGTCTTGTTATATATACGTTCTTGATAATCTTGAATAGTCACCTTAGTGTTGAAGGAGTTGATAGACTCCATGATTTGTCCTATGGATAATTCTTGGATGGTTTCCGAAAACCGTTTTATAACACGTATATTATTGGTCTCGCACACGTACACTGCTGATGAAGCAAAAACGAAGTCTCCGAACATTACGGCTGCATTGTTTCCCCATACCTTACTGATTGTAGGATGTCCTCGTCTGGTATCGGCATGATCCACCATGTCATCATGAATTAAAGATGCGACGTGGAGCAATTCTATTGCTGCAGCCATTGTTGTTATCACTTCTTCCTCGCCATGGAGTGCTTTGCCAACGAGCAAAGTTAAGGCCGGTCGAATTCGCTTTCCTGGTATGGCTATGGTTTGATCGAGAAGCATCTTCATAACTGAATGATTTTGATAAGACAGGCTGTTCAGTTTTTGATCAACCGAGTCCATTTGCGATTTAATAGGGTCGTATATGATATCTAGCATTGTTTCTTTCAGTGGCAAGTCTATTCAGTAATTCAGCTATTTTCATTCATTCGTTGTACTTCATACTCAACTACCGATTCATCGAGCTTAGTAAATAGTGGTTCTGGAGCTGGCAGGGTTGTTCCAGGAATCGGCTCATCGATATCCCATCCGGTACTTCCCAGATTGTGATCAAACCCTAGGAGAGTGTGTAACTGCTGCGAACTGAATGGTAAATACGGTTGCATCACGGTTTTTAATGTGCTTATTAGGTATAGGGCTACCCACAAGGTGGCCCCAGCTTTTAGTCTGTCCTCTTTCACAGTTTTCCAAGGAGCCTCCAAGTCTAAAAGTTTATTTGCTTCCTGAGCAACCCCCATTGCCGTGCGCAGACCATCTCTGAAATTATTTTCGGAAATCTGCCTCCCGACATCTTTTAGGGCAGCTTTAGCTAGCGTAATAATTTCCTCATGGGTTTTGTTAAGGGGGCCTGGCTCAGGGACTTTACTGTTGAACTGGCTTCGGATGAACGAAAGCACCCTGTGGACAAGGTTGCCATAAGTAGCTACAAGTTCGTCATTTGTTCTGCGAACGAACTCTGCCCAAGTGAAATCAGTGTCAGAGGTTTCGGGCATGCTAGCAGAGATGTAATAACGGAGTATGTCAGGATCGTATCTTTCTAGGAAATCTTTTATCCATACCGCTCTCTTTTCGCTTTTCGAGAACTTCCCTCCGTGCATATTGAGATATTCGTTTGCAGGAACGTCAAATGGCAAGTTCAAATTCTTGTCATAGCCCATCAATATTGCGGGCCAGATTATTGTATGAAACGGTATGTTGTCCTTACCAATGAAATGATATGTTTTCGCATTTGGGCCAAGCCAAAAGTCTTTCCAGGCGTTTGGCTTACCTTGGAGGATTGCCCATTCTTTTGAAGCTGACAAGTACCCTATAACGGCCTCAAACCAGACATACATGCGTTTGTTAGAATAATCGTCCAAAGGAACAGATACGCCCCAGTCTATATCTCGTGTTATGGCTCTGTCGTGTAGACCTTCTTTGATATATCCCCGAGTAAAATTTCTAACATTTACTCGCCAGTGAGGTTGGTTTTCCACCCAATTAAGAAGGTCTGTCTCTAAGGCGCTGAGTCTCAAGAAGTAATGTTCAGACTCTCGTATTTGGGGAGTATCACCGCTGAGGCGACTACGGGGATCTTTCAATTCAAGAGGATCCATGGGTCGCCCACAGTTGTCACATTGGTCTCCTCTGGCACTATCATGATCGCAGAAAGGGCAAGTCCCTTCCACGTACCGGTCAGGCAGGAATCTGCGATCAACTTCGGAGTAGAGCAGTTCGGTTTTTTTTCTGACGGCTAGCCCGTTTTTGACTAGGGTATTGAATATGTCGTGAACTACGTCCTGGTGATTTTGTGTCCCCGTAGTAGTAAAAAGGTCAAAAGTTATGCCTAGATGCTCCCAAACCTCGAGCTGGCATTGTCTGTATTTGTCTACGACTTCTTGGGGAGTTAGGCCCTCTTCCTCGGCTGTAACAGTTATTGGAGTGCCGTGTTGATCACTTCCGGATACCATTAAAACCTGGTTCCCGGTTAATCTGTGATATCGGGCAAATATGTCAGCTGCTAGGTAGCACCCAGCCAAATGCCCCAGATGTAATTCGCCGTTGGTATACGGCCATGCTACTGCTACTAGAATGTTTTCTGCAGTCAAATGGGACACCTTGTAGAGTTCAATGCACTCATTCTAGCATAGAGCGTATCGAAGCTAATCCTATCTCTTACTACAAATCTAACCATAGTTCGTAGATAGTCCGCTTTGCTATAGGATGCTTAGCCAATATTTCTTTACTAGCGTCTCTAACTGAATAACCGGCATTTTTTAACTGGGATAGTTCGTGTGCGACCTCCGTTGTGTCAGGGTCGGCATTTGGCTTTCTAGAACCTTCTACAACGACTGTAAATTCACCCTTTGGAGAACTCAAAAGCTCCAAAATTTTCAAAGGGGTTCCTCTAATCACTTCTTCGTAACGCTTACTCAATTCTCGGCAAATAACTATGTTTCGATGACCTAATGATTCGGCGATGTCTTGTAAGGATGCTTTGATACGATGAGGAGCCTCAAAAAATACTACCGTGTACTGTACTTGGGATAAAGTCGACCAAAGTTTCAAACGGGCCGACCTTCGTCTGGGAAGAAATCCAAGAGAAATGAACCGATCGGCCCGGAAACCTGAAAGTGATATTGCCGTAGTAATGGAAGATGGACCGGGTATGGATATTACTTCTATACCTGCCTGCACAGCGGCGTTCACTAAAGCTTGGCCAGGGTCACTTATGACCGGAGTACCCGCTTCGGATACCAAGGCTACGTCATGTTTATCTAGCTCGCTGAGAATACGGTCCAGACGTGCAATTTCGTTGTCTTTGTAGTAGCTCAATAATGGGGTATTCACTCCGTATTTTTGAAGCAGTTTTCTAGTGATCCTAGTGTCTTCAGCTGCGATTAGGCCGACATTACGCAACGTATTAATAGCCCTGAAGGATGTGTCTTCAAGGTTCCCAATAGGAGTAGCTACTAAATAGAGAACGGTCACTAGTTATTACCCAAGTTTGATTGCACTGATATATTATCACGAAGAGATTATTTAAAGACTAAGACCACTATGACAAAAGCTATAGACGTACAACGAGTGTCAAAAAAATATGGCGGGCTCACCGTTGTTGACAATGTTTCGTTTTCGGTCAATCAAGGTGAGCTGTTTGGATTTCTGGGCCCCAATGGGGCCGGAAAAACAACGACGATTAACATTTTATGCACCCTTACGAAGCCTACGGGGGGAATTGCATTGGTTAATGGATACGACGTAGTGAAGAATACCAGTGCTATCCGAAGGACTATAGGATTGGTGTTTCAGGAAACTACTTTGGATTCTTATCTTACTGCCGAGCAAAATTTGTTCTTCCATGCTTACGCTTATGGTATTTCAAAAGACATTATGCAAACGAGGATGAAAAATTTACTACAGCTTGTAGATCTTTGGGATCGTAAGAATGCCAAAGTCCAGACTTTCTCAGGCGGGATGAAAAGAAGATTAGAATTAGTAAGAGGTCTGATTCATCATCCCAAAGTACTTTTCTTGGATGAACCAACCTTAGGTTTGGATCCGCAAACCAGAAACTATATATGGGGCTACCTGGATAGAATACGCAGAGAGGAAAACGTAACGATTTTTATGACGACACACTATATGGATGAGGCAGATACTTGTGATCGTATAGCAGTAATCGATAATGGAAAGATTGTAGCCATAGATTCTCCAGAGACACTCAAAAATAAACTTGGTGGCGATGTGGTTTTCTTGAAGTCTAGTGACCAATCTGGCGCCTTACGTGAACTGTCTGAGCAATGGTCGGTAGGAGCTGAAGTTGAGGAGGATTTGATAAAGTTTGCTGTGCCGAATGCTGAGGAATTCTTACCCAATTTCATCCGAGAATTTAAAGGGGAAATATTATCAATTGGTGTGAGAAGGCCGACCTTAGACGATGTATTCTTGAATTTAACAGGAAAAGACATACGGGATGAGGAAGTTGATACAGTTGCTCAATTTAAGCAATCACTTAAGTACAGGCGTAGGTAAATGATGGTCGAATTTTATAGAGGCGTATGGGTTGTAGCATATCGGGAACTACTTAGGCTTTTTCAGGAACGTTCAAGAATGTTGTCATCACTAGCATTCCCTTTAATGTTTTTGGCAGTTTTTGGGGCCGGATTTAGTCGGATAGTAGATCCCATGGCCCAAAATGTCGATTTCATTCAATTTATGTACCCTGGAATTCTCTCCATGACAGTTTTGATGTCATCGATGTTTTCCGGCATGTCAATTGTTTGGGATAGGGAGTTCGGGTTCCTCAAAGAAATCATGGTTGCTCCTATTAGCAGGACGGGTATTGTTTTGGGTAAGGCAATTGGGGGTTCTATAACAGCAATTGTGCAAGGATCTATTCTTTTGATTCTTGCACCGCTTGTGGGAATTTCATTGACATTTTTGCTAGTAGTCAAGTTTTTGGGGATTGCTTTATTATTAGCACTTTCGTTGTCTGGATTCGGTATCTTGGTTGCTACTAGGATGCGTTCTCAACAAGGATTTCAAATGGTGATGCAGCTGCTCATTTTTCCCTTGATATTTCTGTCTGGAGTGTTTTTTCCTGTGGATAATGTCACACCTTGGTTGCAAGTGATTGCTAAAATTAACCCACTCACTTATGGAGTTGATGCTGTGAGGCAAATTTTCCTAAATGAAAACCTTGCTGCATCAAGTTTGACCGACTTAGCAAATTCGGGGATTGGAGTGACTGTTAACGGCCATAGGATGGGAATCGGGGAGGATGTGCTGATAATTTTGGCTTTGGGAACGATTCTTCTGTCTTCTGCAGCTTGGTCTTTTTCACGCCAGGAATAGCGTACCGTAGGTTCATTAGTAAGCTTGGGATTACCTATTTAAAAGATTTTGAGAAAGAGTATGCTTCCTTATCGAAAATATTATGAATCCTAAAAAATCAATTCTTAGCTTAAATTCCAAACTGCCTTCAATACTGGATTTGTCAAAATCCCAACTTGTCGATAATTTGCAAAACTTGGAGCAACCCAGATTTAGAGGAGAACAGGTCTGGAGGGCTATCTATAAGGAATGTTTAACTTCCTTCCATGATATGACGAATTTAAGTAAGGAATTGAGATCGATCCTTTCTCAAAACTATTCCATAGGTAGGTCATCTACCGTTATTTCAAAGAAATCATTAGATGGAAGCACGGACAAAATATTATTCAGGTTATCAGATGGAGAACTAATTGAAACTGTTTTAATGCGTTATGAGGCAGACGGGCATCGCAGAGGTAGAAAAACAGTTTGTGTCTCTACTCAGGCGGGCTGCGCCTTGGGATGTACTTTCTGTGCCACAGGGCAGCAAGGGTTCAGGAGAAACTTGACCGTCGGGGAAATTACCGAACAAGTCTTGGTAATGGAACGGCTTGCAAGAACAGAAGATGAGGGAGAAGTTAATAGCGGCAAGAGGTCTCGTGGGGAGATTCAAGGAGTCACAAATGTTGTGTTTATGGGCATGGGAGAACCTTTAGCAAATTACGATAATATGATGGCAGCTATTAGGGTTCTTAATGATCAAAAGGGAATCGCAATAGGTGCCAGGCATATAACCATTTCAACTGTAGGGCTAATTCCTGGTATTGAGCGGCTAGCAGAGGAGGATATTCAAATAAATCTTGCTGTGTCATTACATGCTCCTGACAACGAAACTAGATCAGAAACCATGCCGATCAATAAGCGATATCCTATAGAAGATTTACTTCAAGCATGCCAGCGGTTTGTAGAAAAAACTAAACGCAGAATATTCATAGAGTACGTATTACTAAAGGGGCAAAATGACACACCCCAACATTCTGCCAAACTGGGTGAAATCCTTAAAGATTTACTATGTCACGTAAACCTCATTCCTGTAAATCCAACCGGTGACGGACCATACCACCGTACGAGTTACAAGGAGGCGCAGAGATTCCAGTCCGATCTAAAGAAATTTAATGTACCGTCAACGGTAAGAATGGAAAAAGGAATTGATATTGATGCAGGATGTGGGCAGTTAAGAGATAGGGCATTGGCCTTAACTGAGTAGTTAAATATAACTTAAGTTTAATTGGAATTTTGACATCAGCCACAACTTAAATAACTAGTTTCACGTCGTGCACTAACCGTTCGGGATTAGAAGTGAAATCAGTGATAATAGACCGCAATTTTCCATGTTGATCAATCAGATACACAGGTGCTGAGTGGATCTTCAAATATTTCTGTGCTGACGTTTCTGAGGTCTGGGACTCATTTGCTACAGATACAAGTTCGCCAGCGAGTTTCTCTAGGGCACTTTCAGATGAATCCGCCGGTTGAGTAACTACAGCAATGTGATACTCGTTCCATATTTTGGAAAGGTCGTCGTGTGACCCGGTTAAAAATGACATGACATCAAGCATGCCTAATTTACGTAAAAAATTGTAAGTGCTTTCGGGAGTATCCCCATCTGGATCGACTGAAACAGCGATGAATTCTACATTTTCAGTATCTTCACCTAGCATATTGTAGGCTTGTTTTAAGCTGATGGTGGTGAGAGGGCATATATCGGAACATCGAGTGTATATAAAGGTTAACGCGACAACGGACCCCCTTTTCGAGTAGAGAGAAACTTGTTCCCCGAATTGGTCCGTAAGCACGAATCCAGGGGCTTCATTATTCGCTGTAAGTTCTGTTCCTGAAAATGCACGTTGACCCGGGATACAAGCTCCCAATAGCAATCCCAAAACTATTAAGATAGCTAGCTTCGGGAAATATCGACAACTGTTAAATGTAGTCTGCAAATTGATTAAAAAGTAACTGTCGCATCAACCATCATAGATGTGAACAGTAAAGCTAAATAGAGCAGTGAGTAAAGGTATAATCGGCGAGCATTTTGCCTTGTCGTTGTTCTAAATACTCCGATTGCATAAAAGAGAAAGATTGCCCCCAGTATCGCAGCACTAGTGGCATAAATCGCACCTACTACGCTTGTAGTTGCAAATAATATGGTCAATGTAACCAGGATTATGGAATGGCCCAATATTCCTTTAGCTGTTGCTTCTTCCCCGTATACAACTGGGAGCATAGGGATCCCAGCTTTAGCATAGTCGTCTTTTATTAGTAGAGACAATGCCCAGAAATGCGGTGGAGTCCAGAAAAAGACTATTCCAAACAAGTAAAGGGAGGGAAGCTCTATCCCGCCGGTGATTGCAGCCCACCCGACCATAGGAGGAACCGCACCCGCTGCGCCTCCTATCACTATGTTTTGTATCGATGTTCTTTTCAGCCATGCTGTGTAAACAACTGCGTAAAAGATAGTTGCTGCAGCAACCAAAGCAGCGCTGATAAGGTTGACCCAATACCAAAGGATAATAAAAGCTAATACATTGAGGCCTATGCCAAAATAAAGTGCATGGTTAGGGGCAATCCGATTTCCAGGCAGGGGCCTATGGCTGGTGCGACCCATTTTGTGGTCTATATCACGGTCCAAATAATGATTGATTGCGTTAGCCCCTCCTGCCCCGAGAGTGCCGCCAATTAATACAAGCAAGGTCGTCCAAATTGGAGGTACCCCGCCAGATGCTAAAAACAGTCCTCCGAGAGCTGTTATGAGCAAAAGTACTATGATCATTGGCTTGGTTAGTGCCACATAGTCCCCTATAAGTGCTTTGAAATTTGTTTTAATGGAATTGGGTATTACTATCGTTGCCAGTATGATTAGACTTCCCCATTGAGCGGTTGCTAATGTCAAATGAGCAATGCGTGGAGCTGATGAAAAACCTGTTAAAGGATTAGCTGCACCAATTATGACTTGTGACAACGAGACAGCTAGTAAAAAGGCTCCCATAATTCCTGTAGATACAGAAGTATGCCGTTTGGAGTAGGCAATAACACCTGCTGCTATGGCCAATAAGGTGGAAATTAATGCAAGTATTCTATGTGAGAGATGCAGCCATTCAAGAGCAAGCTCTGGAATTAATGAACTGTTGCATAAAGGCCAGCTTGGACATATTGTTCCTGCCCCTTGTCCTACAGTGATAGAACCTGAAATTATCACTATGATTGTGACTAGCGCACCAAGCGTGGCTAGGAAGAAAATCCGGGAATCGGGATGTTTTGATTTTGTGGAATTGTGATAGGTCCAAACTATGCTGATTACGGTCAGAGCGAAAATGATTTGTGCAGTAGTAAGATGGAGCGTCCGGAAATGGGGATTCAATTCTGTGAAGACAGTAGCGCCACCTAGTCCACCAGCGAATAGTAGCAACAGTACTGTTGCCCAAAGTAGAGTTTTAGTTGTTCTTAAGGTAGGTCTTATGAATGTTGCAAATATCGCTGTGCCAAATACGAATACGCCGGCGATGCTTGCAAGTAGCCTGTGGAAATATTCAACTAGGCTGTGAAATTCGAGCGGGGGAATTAATTTCCCATAGCATAATGGCCAATCAGGGCAACCTAGACCTGAGCCGGTAACTCGGACAAGTGCCCCTACAGTGATTAGTGAGAAAATGGTGGTTGCACAAACTACGAGTAGAATCAGCAGGGTGGTGTCTTGCAGATTGCTAGGTGGCTCTTTTTCAAAAGGGGCTTTATTGTCTCTGGTCATATGGTTAAATGAAGTTCCTTTTGGTCTTATGCATGGATGGCACATCTGATTTATCGAGCAGGACTTTAAGACTATGATATTCCGAAAGGCCGACATACTCAACAAAGAAATTGAAATATTATGTTGACTCAAGTTTAACCTATTGGTATTCTTCTGATAGGCTTGGGGTAATTTTCACAAATGGATCACGAGCTTAATTGAGCAAAGCTGGAATCAAGAACCAATGCTCCATAACTTAACTAAAATACGGCCCATTTTAGTTCTTCTGGTTCCTCTCCTACTGGCGACCGGATGTTTCCCCTCTCATCCACAGTCTACGTTCGAGGCAGCTGGCCCTGTAGCCGAGTCACAGCTGCAGCTTTTCTATATCATATTTTGGGCCGCTGTATTCGTATTTGTAGTTGTGAACGGAGCGTTCATATATACGTTTATAAGGTACAGGCGGCGGGCCAACGAAACGCAACTGCCTAAGCAGACGCATGGGCATACAGTGCTGGAAATTGCATGGACGATAGCTCCAATGATTATATTGGCCATTATCGCCGTTCCGACTATCACGACCATATTTTACACAGCAGATCCTCCCCCAGGGGAAACCCTTGAGTTGAAGGTTACGGCACATCAATGGTGGTGGGAATTTGAGTATCCTGGTCTTGGGATTAGCACTGCCAACGAGCTCCATGTTCCAGTGGGAACTGCAGTCGACGTTACTTTAGAGTCAAAGGACGTTATTCATAGTTTCTGGGTACCTAAACTAGCAGGGAAAATGGACTTAGTGCCAGGACATTCTAATAAAATGTGGTTTCAGTCCGATAGAGCAGGAGAATTTTATGGGCTATGCGCTGAGTTTTGTGGGACAGCACATGCCCAGATGCGGTTCATGGTGCATGCGGAATCGCCCGACGATTTTGATGCATGGGTTAACTCCATTAAGGCTAAGCCCGCAGATATGACTGGGTTGGCTGCAAAAGGTAAAGACGTTTTCGTTAATAAGGGCTTTGATGGGATTCTTCAGGGAGAAACCGTTAAGGCACAACGCTGTGCCTTTTGCCATACGGTGGAAGGACTAGCAATCAGGGGAGCTGTTGGCCCAGTGCTTACACATGTGGGTGGTAGGGCAACTATAGGCGCGGGTATAATTGATAATAACACTGACAATTTGAAGTCATGGCTTGTTGACCCTGATAAGATGAAACCTGGCGTCGGCATGCCAGTTTTAGATATTCCCGACGATGATTTAAACGCTTTAGTTGCGTATCTAGAAGCTCTAAAATGATAAGGGCAATAATTTCGGAGGACAGTAATGGCTGTTGCTAGTAGCCGGAAATATTCGATACTGAGAAGGCCTACCGTGGCAACGGGTTGGGCTGGTTGGCTTGTTACTGTTGATCACAAACGAATTGGTATCCTATACGGGGTTACATCGGTGCTATTTTTCCTTCTAGGTGGCCTAGAGGCAATTACACTGAGGCTGCAATTGTCTCATCCAGATAATGCATTGGTAAGCCCAGACGTTTTTAGCCAGCTATTCACTATGCACGCTCTTACGATGATATTCCTGGCTATAATGCCTTTGAGCGTAGCTTTTTTCAATATAATCATACCCTTGCAAATAGGTGCTAGAGATGTAGCGTTTCCTAGGCTTAACGCTTTAAGTTACTGGGTGTATCTTTTCGGTGGCCTGTTACTGAACGCTGGATGGTTTTTCGGTAGAGCACCCGGTTCTGGTTGGTTCGCCTATTCCCCTCTCACTTCTACTGCTTTTGACGTTTCAGGTGGCATGGATTTCTATGTTCTGGGGCTATTGGTTCTTGGAACCTCTTCGATGGCAGGAGCATTTAACTTCATTGTCACTATTATAAATATGCGTGCACCTGGTATGACTCTGATGAGGATGCCGGTCTTCACCTGGATGACTCTTATTACCTCCTTCCTACTAGTTACCGCTATGCCTGTGATAACGGTGGCTTTGATAGAGCTGGGATTCGATAGGTTTGTGGGAACTAACTTTTTTAACCCGAGTATGGGTGGTGATCCTGTATTGTGGCAACATTTATTCTGGGTCTTCGGACATCCAGAGGTGTACATACTGATACTACCTGCTATGGGAATTGTCTCGGAGATTCTACCTACATTTTCTAAGAAACCTCTGTTTGGCTACCCTTTTATAGTTTTGTCTGGAGTGTTTATCGGTTTTATGGGTTGGACAGTATGGAGCCATCATATGTTCACCGTTGGTCTAGGGCCTGTGGCTAACGCAACTTTCGCGGTGACAACAATACTGATAGCTGTGCCGACTGGCGTAAAGATTTTCAATTGGCTAGGTACATTATGGGGTGGTTCAATCGAATTTAACACAACGATGTTATTTGCTCTAGGATTTGTCATATTGTTCATTATTGGAGGATTAAGTGGGGTAACTCATGCGGCTGTTCCAGCGGATGCGCAGCAACAGGATACTTATTATATAGTCGCGCACCTACACTACGTATTGTTCGGAGGATCCATTTTCGGACTGTTCGCAGGAATATATTACTGGTTCCCTAAAGTAACTGGGCGGTTGATGAATGAGAAGTTGGGGAAACTTAACTTCTGGCTTCTATTCATTGGCATGAACCTGACCTTTGCCCCTATGCATTGGGTGGGGCTAGATGGAATGCCGAGACGTATTTACACTTACGATTCCAACATGGGTTGGGATTTTTGGAACCTTTTCGCCACAGTAGGCAGCTGGGTGATATTGCTCGGCGTATTAGTGTTTTTGCACAACATTGTGAAAAGTTACAGAAAAGGTGAACCTTCGGCCAGTGATCCTTGGGATGGAAGGACTCTTGAATGGGCAATACCCTCTCCTCCGCCTGAGTATAACTTTGCTCAGATACCCACTGTAACCGGAAGAGATGCATTCTGGTTAGAAAAATATGTTGAAAATGAGGATGGAATACCAATACCACTGAAAAAACCGTCCAAAACAAATACTAAGGACACCGGAGAGATACACATGCCTGGTCTGTCTTACTTTCCGTTTGTGACAGCACTAGG
>CAZBMS010000018.1:0-26794 GCA_964493125.1 uncultured Dehalococcoidia bacterium
ATGATAACGGTGGAAGACTAATGACCAAGAGAGAACATTCGCTATATTTGGCTCACGATCATATGCATCGGGCTGAGGATTTCATCCGTGATTACCAAGGGGGTGTGGGACTCAAAATAGTACATCTTGGTATCGATGCCTGGATTGAAGCTCCAAGTGTTAAGGATTATGAAGCCGCTTACTATGTTAACACTGGGTTCCTAGCTCGAGGATTAAAGACACTCACCGGGGTTCTCGAATTGGAACGTTCTGGAGAGCCCATAAAGGTGGTGCGCAATGTGGAAGATATATCGGAAGCCGCAGAAGAAGGGAAACTCGCGCTACTGCTAGGATTTGAGGGAGGCAAAATTATTGAAGAAGATGTTGACTTGCTCGATGCATGGTTTGTTCTGGGTCTACGCCATATTCAGCTCAACTGGGCGATGAGGAACAGTATAGGTGCGAGTCAGAGCGAGGAAGACGAATATGGTCAGCCGGGTCTGAGTAATTTTGGGTTTGAGGTTATATCCCGTATGAATGATCTTGGGATGATCGTTGATGTATCGCATTCCGCTCCCCAGACCATAAAAGACGTACTCGCTACAACGAATAAGCCGATCTTAAATTCCCATTCGGCTTCAAGAGAGATTGCTAATAAGCCTCAAAATCTTTGGGATGATCAGATTAGGGATATGGCTGAAAATGGTGGAGTAATAGGTATCCATTTCTGTTCCCGACTGGTTCTGGGGGTAAACGGAGTACAATCTTCGATAAAGGATGTAGTGAGACAGATTCAATATGTTGTGCGTGTAGGGGGTATAGAAGTGGTTGGATTGGGACCAGACTACATGTTGAATTTCTCAGGTCGTGATGAGAATTACCTGCGTAATACCAATCAACATGACATCAGTTGGACAAAGGGACTTGAAAACAGTTCAGAAATATATAACTTGGTTGGCGCCCTGCAGTCCGCGGGCTTCAAAGAATCCGACATTGACAAAATAGCATCTTCTAATATGCTGAGGCTGATTAGCTCAAATCTTGGTTGATAATTTCCTTGATGTCAGGATTTAAAAATAGTTCATCCCAGATTCTTTTAGGTACTTCTCAGCCTCATCAACCTCATCGTCTGAAAATATTCTAGACTGAACAACTTGGTTATTCCAACGACTAGCCACACCTTCCAAAAGTTCATCACCTGTAGCAGGTTTTCCGTTATCATCAGCAATCATTTCTCGATACATTTTAATTTGTCTATCTAGATCTTCAGCCATTTTTTCTGAGGCGTCAGAAGCTAATAAAATTCTCCCGTCATGAAGAACAGCAGCATCTGCTTCATAAGGACTTGTTCTAATTGCACTTCTAATTATTAATATTGCCATCTATTTACGCATTTGTACTAGGAACTGCTAGTCATTTTACCGGTATCTAGCCTTGCTAATATATAATTTATGCGAACTGATAATTCAAGTTATCATGTTTAGGTATACTCAGTTTGTTTAAAAGGTTGGGTGGTATGGTTTCATATCGGTCGATATCTGCATTTGAAGGGTATTTTCGATGGAACGATGCGCTATTTGCCAGCCACTACAGTGGGGATTTTGAGGGCCACAACAGTTATCTGGATCTAAGTGAAACTGAACTGGACCAGATTCTTAGTGCCGGGGCCGGAGATAGTAGCTCTGATTCGAGCTTGTCGGTTGATCCCTTAAAAGATTTTATTAAAGAAGTTGCTCATACCCTTTATATACCATCTACAAAACACCAATGGAGAACCCGGTATGGCCGACAGTTCTTTAGACGTCATAAGAGCTGGGCCAGAGAGTGGAAGGATAAAGGATCCGAGGGAATTCCGCCGTTTATAGGACTTTTAGGTCTATTCTGTCTTACTGCAAACAGAATGGGTACCCAGCAGGATGGCTACCATTTCCTGGAATTTTATGGACGTCTTTCAGCAATATTGAACCTTCCGGAAATAATGGGGTGTTCAGGGGGGGATGCTAAAGAATATATTCATAGGGAATTTACCAGAGATAGCTGGCAGGTCGGACTTTGGGAAATGCTGGAACATTATCTTGACTACGACCTCAACGGTACGTTTGGTTGGTCTTCAGCCGAGCCAATGGGCGGAAATAGACACATTGGTTACGCTGTTTCCCAGACTGTGTTTAGTAGGGGTGATAGGGATAAACTTGGTGTTTTGTTTAATCTAAAAGGTTTCAATCCGGGCTCTGTCCTGGAGGTGGATCAAATTGAAGAGGCCATCGGTACTTGGATTTCCTCCCCTCCATTGTCTGCTCGAGCTAAGAACTTTTGGGACAAGGGTGGCCAAGCAAGGAAACAGGTTTGTGAGATAGCCTTGCGTGAATTAGCTTCGTGGGATGGAAGATTTGTCGATGAATCTGGAAATGTTAGTTCTCGCCTAATCGCTCACGGATATTTCAGGATGTTTCCATCCCGAAAACTGTCAATTCGCCTGGGAATTAAAGATGTAACTTCTATCAAAGCGGGAAATTATAAAGCAATTATCTCCGGGGATTCTTCTGCATCCAAGGATTTGGTCGTGGATGAATCTGGTTCTGTTTCAGTTGAGGATCAACTTTCCGGTACACCTTTGAATACGATTCTACGTGGGAGGGTTTCGTTTAGGCATATTGAAGACCCGATGGTCCGGTTATCTTGGGGTTCCAAAAGGATATTGGTTCTCAATTTTGATCACGATATGAACCATTTCATCTCTGGGTCTCGCCTGAAACTTGGCACTAAATCCATTGTTTTGGAGAGGAGTGGGAATTCCATCGGCTCCCAATTGGCTGCATTGGGGTCTGAGCACCAAGTATTACCCCGAACAACTATCGATTCTTTGCCAGATGACTGGCAGATCCTTTACCCAGTGCAAATAGACGACTTTTCAAAGACGAGTTTCGATCGTCATTCAAGAGTTTCTTCCATTCTCCCACTTGAGAAATCTGACCTAGTGTTTTCCGGGGGCTTTTCTATACCGAGCGGGTCAGGCAGAAAAGGATGGTTGGTCGAAAAGCCACCTTTTGTAGAAATACTCTCTAGTATCCAACCTTCAAAAATGCTGATTACCGGGCAGAGTGTGGATTTAACGCGGACAGTTACCATTTCACCGCAGCATGGTCCCATTGATCTCTCTAATCAAAACCTTCCTGAAGGCGTCTACCGATTAGACATCGAAGCTCTTGGATCAGACAATGAGCCCATTACCCTAGTTGGAAAAACTGTTACCCTCCACTCTCCAGATCCAATTAGAAAAATTGAAGTCAATAACGCCCACCGATCATCTAGCGCTGTGTTGTGGCCTCTTTCCACCTCAAATCCTGTTGAGATTGAAAGCGAAGACGTCGGCATAGAGATTTCGGGAGCCGTAATTGAAGGAGATATTCCGAGCAATCGTGATATAGGGGAGCTTCCGCCTGAGAGACTAGTAATCGATAATTTCGCCCACGACGAGATTATCGCAGCAGAGGAATGGTACTCCGGCTCACCGAAAGTTCTTGATTTTCAAGATAAGGTTGTTGAATGTGTTCATAAATATGAGGTGGAGGAGGTTAGATTCGATGTTGAAGAAGAACAATTTATCGATGACGAAGGAGTCCTTCATAACTTTCCATATCAATTGGCAGTCCGTCATCCTACACGAGCACAGGTTGCCATGTCGACGTTCTTGGAAACAAAGACTGTTAAGAAGCTTGGTATAAGCTACTCTACTAGAGACAAAACTTTTTATAACGATTTAGCTAAACGCATAAAACTTCCTATCAATTTTAACTATTTGTCTGCTGTTAGGACAATTCTGATTGAGCAATTAACGAAAAGTGAATTGACGAATCTTCCATCTCTTCTCTCAGCCATGGATAACGAAATTCCGTTGACGCTATCAAAATATGTTGCGAATCAAACCGAGTGGGAAATCGAGATTTATAGGCGGAAGAGAGAGGAGATGGCAATAGACTCACTAACTAAGGAAATTATTGCGCCAATAAAGCACTATAAAAGACGTTGTAACTTGTGTGGGAAGATAGATTTTAAAGACGTTGGGGATTCCATTCCAGTATGATTTACAACCCCTTCGCTCCCGATTACCTGCTATCAGCTCTATCTGTCGTTGGGTCGGGTAGTTATTCAATTTTTCGAGGTCTTGCCAACCAAGTATTTCCAGAGATGGGGCCAGCCGGCGTAGATCATCTGTTTTATCTTTTTGCTTCTCTTGGACACATAGACGTTAGTTTGACTAGTGATCTAAGGCCTCAACAATGGAATGTGACTCCCCCGACTCTGTGTTTTACCAATGATCATGAGGGTTGGCTCACAGGATTCAGAAGTCCTTTGCTCGTCAGCAGTATAGCGGCGGCAAGTCAGAAAATGGATGCTATATTCGATGTGGTCAACCCTAGTGAAGGAACTGACCCAGGTCAGGCTCCCACATCTTTATGTTTGCTCGTAGATCAAAAGGAGTCAGTTCTCAAAATATGTGAAGTAGTAAACCAAGAAATAGGTGAAAATTTTCTAGGTTGCAGTTTCAATTTTGCCAGCAATTTAGCCTCAGTTTTACCTCCCTTAGACTCGGTTCTTGAGAGCTGCCAGAGAGAGAACGGACTGATTCCGGAGGATATCCAAAGTTTCACATGGGAGAATGGAAAAACTAGCTGGAATAGGGGCTATGGTATAACGCTTCCCGGTTTGTATAGATATCAAACCGGTCCTATTAGATCTTATATATTGTTTTACGGTGAAGAACGTATAAAAGTGAACAATCGGGTTGGCAAGCACATGGCATCTCGGATCAAGAGGATTCCGATAATTACCTATGACGAGGATACTGAAATGCTGGGATGTCCCCAGGGGTCGGAATTACCTGGATTGTACGAAAGGGCAGCGGTTTTGAGTAGTGGGTATGCCCCGGAAATAGAATGGCGTGGCAATACCGCTTTCACGGTATATAAAGGAGTATCTCCTTTTGTTGCATCTGCCCTTTATCAAGCACTATATGGAATCTAGATAGGTGAGGTAAATATGGATAGTGTCCAGGCTAAACTTAGCCCAATAACCGTTTATAAACAGTTGGCAGAGACTTACAAAAATTATTACGGGACCGCGTTCCGTTTGAATCATGAAGGAATGCAGAAGGAAAGAGATAAGCTCCTTTCTCGAGATGGTGTTATGTCTAGGATGCCACTCATTGAGCCTATCCCTGTCTATCCCAATGTAGATTCATTGAGGGAAAGCTGCTTGAATTCAGGTTTGGAGGAGGATACTTGGAGATGTCTAGCAGAGATGCTTTTTCCTGACTATCTCGACGCAGAGGGGGATGCTCAACTCAGGAAACACCAGAGCGACTCCTTAAAAGTGTCATTGTCTAGCGAATTGCCAAATAATCCGATTGTGACAGCGGGGACTGGCTCGGGTAAAACTGAATCATTTCTTTTACCTGTGTTCGCGCGTATTCTGCAGGAATCGCAACAGTGGCCCGACGCTTTAAATAGTGGTGCTACGTGGTGGAGCACGGGTAACCTTTGGTCGGATGATAGGGCTCTAGAAAATCGTACAGCTGCTGTGCGAGCTCTTATGCTCTACCCTACTAATGCATTGGTTGAAGACCAAGTAACCAGGTTACGCCGGGCTGTTGATAGTGAAGGTCAGCTGAAAGATTATTTACGCGGAAATAAGATCTATTTCGGGAGATATACTGGCGACACCATTGGTAGACCAGGTGAGGATTTCAGGAGCGTGGCTAGAGAGCTCTGTGATATGGATAAAACTATATCGGACCTGCGTTCTTCTAACCAAATTTCGGATCCTGATATCTTGTGGCAGTTACCCAATCCAGACGGCTCTGAGATGCTACTACGCAGGGACATGAAAGCGAGTCCTCCTGATATTTTGATATCAAATTATTCAATGTTAAACGTCATGTTGATGAGGGAGGAGGAAAATTCAATTTTTGAGTCAACCAGGAATTGGTTAAATGAATCACCCAATAACGTTCTCACTATCGTCGTAGATGAACTGCATTCGCACAGGGGAACTGCCGGCACCGAAGTAGCTTTTTTGATGAGAAAACTTCTTGACAGATTTGGGGTCGTGCCTGGGTCGTCACAGTTGCGCGTGATAGGAACGAGTGCTTCGATTGGAGAGAATGAAGACACTGACTTCAGGGAATTTTGTGAAGAATTTTTCGGGATAAAAAAAAGTAGTTTTAAAATCATACCGGGGGAACCGCTACCCCTCGTTGAGATGCCGGGGCTCCGTATAGATAAATATGCGGAATTGTGGAAAAGTAGTCAAGATCCCTCCAAGATTTCCGCAGTTTTTGAGGAGCTCCAAAATCTTTCACTCTCAGATAAGCTTGCCGAATCGTTGGCATGGGCATGCAGGGATGGGGATTCTAAGAATACGAGAGCAACCAGGGTCCTTGATATTGCTGATCGAATATTCGCCGATGGTACTGGTAGAGATGAGGATAGACCAGTTGCTCTCGAGGCGGTTTTTGCGGCCATCTCGGCAGATTCGGATTTCACAACAAACCAGTCATTCAGATCCCATATGTTGTTCAGAAATGTCAGGGATATTTGGGCTTGTAGTGATCCTCAATGTTCCAAGATTGAGGATATTTATAACGATGAGAACCGGCGAATAGGGAAATTGTTTTCCTCTCCCAGGATAACCTGCGATTGTGGCAGTAGGGTTTTACAACTTATTTACTGCCAGCCGTGTGGTGAACCCTATCTGGGGGGATATAATTCTATAAAGAGGGGCGATCAAGGACATCGATTTTTGTTTCCGTCTGATCCTAGGAATCCTTCCTCTGAAAGCAACTATATAGGCCGTCGCACATTATCTGGATACACCTGGTATTGGCCTACCGATAAGCCTTTATCTCAAATGCCTGATCCATGGGAAAAGCAGGCCCCTGAACATTTGGGAGGCGAAAAGGTTAACTTCCGCTTCTCGAGTCTTTCTTATCATCCCAAGAGTGGTAATGCCCAGACAGGTTTACCAGAGAGCGAGTCTACTGGGATTACCTTGACGAGCAACACTGGGGAAGAATCCGAGTATAAGCTTCCTGCGGTTCCACCAGTTTGTCCTAATTGCCACGATGACCGGACCGGTAACCGAGGGAATAGTCCGGTTCATGTATTTGATGGTGAAGTGAATTCTCCCGTTAGGGGAAGTAGAACCGGTTACGCCCGGGTCACTCAAGTCCTAACAGGAGGTTTAATGAATATTCTTTCAGAAGAATCTGACAACGCCAAAACAATTGTATTTAGCGATAGCAGAGCTGAAGCAGCTAGGACTAGTAGCGGAATATCTCAAAATCATCATCGGGATACTTTGCGTCAGTTAATTCATCAATTGTTTGAGCAAACCTCCAAACCAGTAACCGAATTGATCAAAGACTTCCTAGCTAACGGATCCGACGCTCTAAGCCATATTCAAAAATCAAGAGTGGATAGTTTTTCGAATGAATACCAGGAAATATGGACTTATTATCAGCTAGTCTATCGTGACAACATTCAACACCAAGAATTTGTACAAAAAATAGAAGACTTCGAATCTAACTACATTGAATCTAGAGTTATTAAATGGGGTGAGGCAGTCGGTGCTATTCAGACGCAATTATATTCGCTTGGCATGAATCCGGCAGGTCCCAATAAGTTCAGGTTTACTACCAGGGCAGACCACCCATGGTGGCATTATTTTGACGATTCTAATGAAGCTATGGCCAATGTGGATCCCGCTGTTGAGAGGAGTTTCAAAGATGAGATCTATTCTTCTCTTGAGAAGGAGGTTGCTTATAACTCAATTGGATCTAGAGGCTTTGACATAGAGACTCTTGGGATTGGAAGAGTTACGTCCGCAAAATCAGCGCACATCGATCAGGGTTCAGACCCAATCAGTGATAGCGGATTGTTGTCAGAAATAATTGATAGTTCAATAAGGATACTTGGTTTTCTAAGGAGCTACGATGCAAGATTTCCCTCGAATGCTCCCCCACGTCAGCTAAGGTCCTATATCGAAAAAATATATCGAAAACATACTATAAATGTTGATATGGATTGTTTTAGTGACTACATTTTCTCCAAATTACATTCCTTGGAAGTTAGAGATGATAGTTGGCGTTTAAGACTAATAAACTTAGGATTTATTCCTTCTGGTGGTCCCACTGAGAGATGGATTTGTTCTACTTGTTCACAAATGTATTTACAGCGGTCAGGAGGAGTTTGTATTTCCCAAAATTGTGAAGGCTCCCTGGTTGCTTTGACTGACCAAGAAAGTACTCCTAATTTCTTTCAAGAAAATGCGGCCATTAGTCCAAGAAGAATGGCTCCGGAGGAACTCACTGGTCAGACCAAACCATTGAGTAAACAGAGAGAACGGCAAAGGCGTTTTAAGGGTGGATTTTTAATTGAGGAATCCCCTGATTGTGAGGGAATAGACATATTGTCGGTAACGACCACTATGGAGGTTGGAGTAGATATAGGGAACCTTAATGCTGTTGTGATGGCCAACATGCCGCCAGAGCGATTTAATTATCAGCAAAGAGTCGGTAGGGCAGGACGCAGGGGACAAAAGTTCTCATATGCATTAACTATATGCAGAGACTTGTCTCATGATGATTTCTATTTCAACAACCCCGGTAGGATAACCAATGATCCCCCACCCTCGCCCTATCTAGATACTGCCAGGAGCTCCGTTGCCAGGCGAATTATTAATGCTGAGGTTTTGAATCGTGCTTTCCGGTCACCTTTGTTACGGGACAATATTGGGAACAGAGTAGGGGGCGATACCCACGGACATTTTGGTCCTACTAGTTCTTGGGAACAAAATAAAGGCCTTTTGTCTGAATGGATAAATCTTAATCACTCCACTGTTATCGAGATATGTGTGAATTTCACTGTGTTAACTCGGTTGGAAGAGGGCACTTTAAACCATTCTGATTCTTCCTATACATATGCAGAGAATATCGCCTTATGGATAAAAAACAACCTAGTTAATGATATTGACTCAGCTGTAAAATCTGGAATTCATAAACAGGAGAGATTAAGCGAATTGCTAGCCAATGTTGGGTTACTGCCAATGTTTGGTTTTCCGACTAGAACACGCAACTTGTACAGTAGAGAGCCGCGTGAGAGAACACAGGAAGAGAGTTTTAGAGTCACTGACAGAGATTTATCCATGGCAATTTCTACGTTCGCCCCCGGCGCCAAGACACTTCGTGATAATCGTGTTTACACAAGTGTTGGATTTGCTACATGGAACTACAAAGGCAATATGGCTGTACGTGAAGACCCGATGGCCGGAAAGTTAAATCTTGAGCTATGTGAGGATTGCCAGTCGATTTCAGTGAATGAAGAGCCTAATGATGCCGACTCATTCTCCCTAACAATCTGTGAAGTATGTGGTGCGAGCAATAAGGCATCCTTTGTAATGTATCAACCACTGGGTTTCAGAACTATCTATGCTGACCCCGAAGACTATGACGGCGATGATACTTTTGGTGCTAGCGTGACCACTCCAATGCTAGGTACCTTACAAGAGGATTTCAACATAGTAAACGTGGAAAATTGTGATATTTCTGTTTTAGATGGCGCTGATATTTTTCAAATCAATAATAATGGTGGAGACCAATACGAAATGAGGCGGATGTCAGATAAGAGTGTTGTGGTCCCCACCCCTTCACTATATGGGCAAGAACTTGAAATCCCAGGTCTCAGCCAGGCTCCAGTAGAAAGAGCCTCTATAGGGGTTGTTACAAACACGAACGCACTTTTAATAGCTCTCGGTTTCCCTGATGAATCCTTTACTTGGGATTCTATTTCCTACAGTAAACCCGTGGGCCGATCCGCATTAAATTCCTTCGCCGAGCTATTAAGAATTGGTGCTGCCGATATGTTGGACATAGGTAGTAGTGAAATTTTTGTCGGGGTTCAACCAGTATTAGTTGGAGACACGTATACAGGCAGAATATTTTTGGCGGATTCCCATCCCAATGGTGCGGGTTACGCGAATCATCTTGGGAGACCTGAGAACTTCTCTAAGCTCTTAGACAAGTTGATTGAAATAGGGGTTGATCTATTAGCCCAAGATCATGCTAACGCATGTGATAGTTCATGCCAGGATTGTCTTAGGTCATATGACAATATAAGAAAACATGGGCTGCTGAACTGGCGACTTGCGATAGATTTAGTAGAGTTGGCAAAAGGGAATATGGATATCGACCAGCAGAGATGGGTGGGTCAGTCAACGCGTATAGCATCCCAGTTTTCCAGTATTTTCCCTGGAATAGAATTGATCGATCTTGGGGAACTCCAAGGCGTTTATAGTAGTGAGTATAAGAAGTTAGCTATATTGGGCCATCCCCTATGGTCTGACGGCGAAATGGATTGGAACGAATCCCAGGCAGCGTCCTCTATCTACGCAAAAGAATCAGGATTTAGTGATTACGCAATTGCTAGTGCTAGCTTATGGACCGCCCAGAATTCCCCAGAATTATTATGGCAGGAACTCGTTAATGAACCCTTCTGAATTGCCGGTAAATCTTGATAAACCTGAGTCTCTTAAACTTGAAAAACTGAATAGTACGTCTCCATCTTCATTTAACCAAATGAAAACCTGTAATCTCAGGATTGCATTTGCGAATGATACTCAGTATAAGAATGCTAAAAAGGTCGCGTTAATACCAATTCTTGGTACGGTGAGTCACGCAATGATTGAGGAAGTTTTCCTGGGGAAATTTGACGGATGTGAAAATGTAGATATTCTACTGAGAAACCGTTGGGACGAACTGATTTCTGAAGAGGTTACCAAATTTCCGTCGACACTGTTAAAAGCACCCCCAAAACCTACTAGATGGCCTTATTACAATAAGAGACGTCTAGAGGCCTTTAGTAAATGTCTTAGCTTAATAGATCAGAAAGGGTCGGAAGTTACCAAAGAGGAAGGCCAACTCGGTGAGGTGGAACCTTGGTATTCTAGCCATGATGGCCTGCTGCGTGGCCGTATAGATAGAGTGTTATCTGGTTTTGATGGGGATATAACGCTCATCGACTATAAAACTGGGCAGATAAAGGGTGATGCGAATTGTTCCAATGATCTAAATCCCAACTATCTTCACCAGATGCAAATATACGCTTTTATGTACCATGAAACGAATGGGGTCTGGCCGTCCAACTTGATAATTGAGTCTGTTGAAGGCGAGTCTGTAACAATTCAAGTGGTGGAAAAAGACTGTGAAGAGACGGCGAATGATGCTGTCGAACTACTGCTTCAGTACAACGAATCAGTTCAAGGAGGGTCAATAGAGGCTTCACCTGGTATCGACGCGTGCAGATGGTGTGACTACAAGGGTGTATGCGACGATTTTTTTGCCACGGCGACTCCAGAGTGGGACATGTTTAGATTTCATCTCAAGGGTATTTTAGCCAAAGTGATATCAACTCCTAGAGAGGTTGTCCTTGAAATCGATAATAGGAAAGGTAACGTGTCATATGGAAAAGTTAGGGTGCAGGGCCTACCTTTGGCTGTGATGGAAGCTTTTTCTGTTGGGGATGAGATTTCCATGACGGACTTGAAATCGATAAAACGCGCTGATGATAACTCCTTCATGTTTGAATGGGACAGCCAAGTTTGGATCTGGTAAATCACTTTGATTTTGATGACTTCCTACTTGGACATTCTCGCTGGTAATGCGCACTCCTATATGCATTTTTAGAGAAATTCTTGTCCGTTTAGCGAGAGAAAGGTCTGTCAAAACATATTTGAGTTATATCTAGTTTGATTTTCCCGGTTTTTACCCTCCAATCTGGATAATTTTATTGGTGGGTGAAAACCTTCAAAGGGGAAAGTATTAGAAACGAAAATGTTTGCACAATAGATCCTGGTTGCAGCCAATGCGGTGTTCCACTTACAGCTGAGTCACCATTTTGTCCGAATTGTGGTGGGCGAAGCTACTTTTCATCTAGTTTTCGCCTAGGGACTCTCCCTCAGGAAGATACAGATTCTCTAAAGCTTAGAGAATTCATGTTTGAAGATTCCAATGAACGAGACTTTGCTAAATGGACCGTTGAAGCCGATTTTGCACTGGCTAATCTTGGCATTAATCATGCCGGTACTACTCTAAAAACTAGTGTGGTGATGTGTTTCGACTTGATTTACAAAATTTATAACACGATCGAAGAGGCTTTAGAAAAATTTGGACGGCCTTTAGGGTCATTGAATTTGCATAGACGGATTTACAAGTCACTGTTGTTATCTGGGAAATTTGCGCTTGCGGTCAGAATGGGGAAGATCGCGAGTATTATCGGGTCTCGCTGCTACAGCACCCAGGCAGATTACGCCTTGATGTTGGTTCGGTATTCTCCTTCTGATAATGCAGACAAAGTTTTAGAAACTGCGATGAATATGCTAATGGCACGTACAGACGAAGATCCATCTGATCCAGAAGTACATGCAGTCTTAGGGACTTTAATCGCCTCAACTTTTAGGTGGCATGAAGATCAAAATGGAGCTTTGATACCACTTAAGTGCTTCGATAAATCTTTGAATATTGATGGCGCCTATTTACCGTCCTTTCTAGGTAGAGCGATGCTAAAGATTGAGATGGAGGATTTTGACGGGGCACTGGGAGATTTGAGCATATGTCAGGATTTATCATCGGAAAGTCCAGATGTTTATATTTTGAGGGCTTTGCTCTACAACCGTATGGGTAAAATGAGGTCAGCTATCAAGGACTACGACAAGGTCATCCAGCTGGATCCATTTGATACCTGGAGCCTAATCAATAGGGCAGGCTGCTATATCAATGTGGAGGATAAGGATAGGGCGAAGGAAGATATATTACGTTGTATAGAAATAGATCCGTATTTCACGCTGCCTTATAACAATTTGTCCAATATTCAAGTTCTTGAAGGAGACTTGTCTGGTGCTATTCAAACACTGTCAGATGCAGTATCGATATCTCCTACATGTGCACTGAGTTTCTTGAATTTATCTCGGTTAAAGGCGAAATCTGGAGAAGTCCATGACGCCCTGAGTGATTTAGTACAGGCGATGAGACTGGCCCCAAATTCTTGGGATTTGGAGGGAGAATATTTGGAATTGGTAGATAGGGTGGGCGAAACCGGTCTGGATAAAATTACGGAGTGCTGAAATGGGCTCTGGCAGAGGGGGATTGATTGCGCTTGGTGTATTGGTATCGATATGCATTGTTCTACCGGTGACAGCGGTTGTTATAGTTCCATTCATAATCATTTCGCTGCTGATAGGATTTGCGATCCGTCCATTTCAATAGTATGAAAACCTGAAATATACTGGCGTTTCTGGGGTGTACGCTGGACAACGTTATGTTTAATTGTTGTTTTGGTTAGCTCTTTTCAAGGTTACTAAATTTTGGATTGGCCTATGTCAATTTCGATGTCCATATCCCTGACTATTGTTGTTAGTTTTCTCATAAGCAAAGCTTGGCTGTGGTATTTAGTCAGCAATCCTGCGCATCTTTTGGCGCCTCGAAATTCGGCAGCAGCAATGTTGCCAATGTCACTATAAATTTCTTCTAAAGTTTGCCTGGATTCAAATAAATGATCGGCCGTAACTTCCCCTATCCCAGGAACGCCAGGAAGGTTGTCTGAAACATCTCCCACCAATGCTTTGTAGTTTGGGATGAGTTTGGCTTCCAATCCATTGTAGCGTTCCAAAACTTTTTCACTGTCGAAAAAGCGTAGTCCTCTATATTGGCTGAATACTTCTATATCTGTCTTGTCTGATACTAATTGCAGGAGGTCCATGTCCACAGTGAACACAGTATTGGTAAAGTTCTGGTTCTCGGCCATTGCTACCAGGGTACCTATCACGTCGTCGGCCTCGTAGCCTTTTTTCGTTACATGAAGAGTCCCATTCTCATCAAGTTTTTGTTTAACCTGCTCACAATCGACCAGAAATTGTTCTGGCACGGGTGGTCTTCCCTCCTTGTACGAAGGCCACAATTTATGCCTGAATGTGGGAGGGGGCGGATCAAAAGCCACTATTAAATGGTCTGCGTCGTTTCTGTCTATGGCCTCGTCAACCATATATTCGAAGTCGCCGTAAGCCGAAGGTGGGTCGCTTGTGTACCAGCAATGAAATGCCACTGCGTGGCCATCGACCAAAAGCAGGTTATTTTTATTCAACTGAATTTGCCTACCTCCGGCTGATTTGTCACTAGACCACTGTGGATTAGGAGGAAGAAGCCGGGCTTCATTCCTGTATCCAACTGGTGTGGTTGACAGCAATCGGGCGCGCCGCACCCACTTTGTCATAGGCGTCTTTCAAAGAGAGGCCGTAGAACTTATGTAGATACCACACAACAGCTATGACGCTTCTCTCCATGCCCATATAGCAATGGACAACCACTTTATTTTCACTTTCTGAAAGTTCGGAGTCTATAGCATCAGCTATCTTGCTAAGGGTTTTTCGAAGAGCCTGAGGCCCTTCCCTGGGATCCACGACGATCTTAATATCTGAAGGCGACTTAATTTCGTCCGCAGTGTTTACAACGTAATGACCTTCTTCAGCGGCAGTGAATGACCCGGGAAGATCAGTTATTCCTATACGGTCTGTCACCCAACTTATCTCATCGGGATCGAAGTCATCAGGGACGGCATAAGAGGACCATCGGGTCAAATATGCCATCCTTCCTCTTGGGGCTTGACCTCTCTCCTGCTTCACGGGGTTTGGTCGTTGATTTTCATTATGCATTTAAATTATTCCTCTTTTTGCATTCAAGTTTTCGTGGTTGGGGTAGTTTTTCCATTGGGTACTAGCTCCCACTTTGATAGTTCAAAGAAATCAATAAGTGGTTATAACTAACTAGTTTTACTGCTCTTATTCTAGTGACAGGTCAGTCAAAACCGGTAAAATGGAGGTTGATAAAGTGACTTTATGGTGGGCGGCTACCGGTAATTGAATGCCCGGCTAGAGATGTTGACTTTGGAGTGTAGTTTATATTTAAGGGTTAAGAAATAATTCAGAGTGCGACGATTGGGGTTTGTGCATAACCATTGGGTTCCACGCAGGTTGATATTTAGACTTTGATAGTTTTTGTAGCCTGCCGTCTTAGGGTATTGAAACTCTCTTCAGTTATTCTCATCTCTTTAACAGATTCCTCAAACATGAGACTCTCATCATTTTCAGGTCGAATGTTCTCATACTGAAAAAAACCGAATCCTCTATCAGATCTTATACGGTAAGCGTTATTTCCACGACCCAGGAGCATATCTCTAGAATGATGTTTAAAATGGCGTGTCGGTACAATATAGAGAGTAAAAGAGGATCGTATGTTGGCCAATTTGGACAGGTCGGATCTGACATCCCTGGTGATTTTATTAGTCTCATCCCAATCATCCCGCCGATCTGAACCACAAGGGCGTGATACAAGGGAAATCTCCAATTTAGTTTCTGGTCGTTCCTTCGATATACGTTTCAATAAATTTGAATAACCTTTCCAGTTTCTTAAAAGATATCGATCGATTATCCTGACTTCTTTATACTGAGATATCGTCGTCTTTAACACCTCCTCCCATACGTCCTGATCGATTGAGTGTCGATCCGTAAATGTAATGGTGTTTGGGCTATTAAGATCGACATCATCTAGCATTGCAACGCAGATTTCCTCAGGGAAATTAAATCTTATGGGTCCTTCTTCAAGTTTGTTAGAGATGTTAGGGACTATAAAAACTTTTATTCCCTTTTTGACCGGATTTATTTTACTCTCCTTCACCTCATAGGGTTCCTCCGGGGGAGCTAGCATAAGTGCTTTTAGTTCTCTGACAAAGTGACTAGTATCTATATCTTCTAATTTTTTATATTTGGGACCATTTTTCCTTGCTTGGGACAAGGTTTTCTGCCAGAGGACCTTTTCCTTGGATCCCAGGCGATCAATTTCACCATCCACTATGCTGTTGCCATGGTTATTCACTCCGTCGAAGAGTATGCCCCTCTTATTCCACAGCTTCAGTACGCGTCTATGGACAGATACAGCATGATGTTGCAGAGAGTCGGGCGTCACTGTGAATGGGATCAGCATAGTCTCACGCAAGAGTCTCCCGATAAGCCTCGTCGAAAAATCCGTCGGGCCACTCGTCTTCAAAATTGCCTTCAGGGTCTATTCGCAATTCCTTTATTTGTGAACCATCTTTGTTGTTGAAATTCACGTATAGAACTGATACGTCGTCTGGACTTAATTGCCCTTCTCTTATTCTCGTCAGCAATCTCAAGATTATAAGTTCACTATGAGTTTCAACTATCCATCTCTTTCTGAGCGATGCCGACCGCCTTTTAAGCGCCGTATGAATTAAAAAATCAGTCACAGCAGATTGGAGCCTAGGATGGATATGTAGTTCAGGTTGCTCCACACATATTGTTCCTAGCCTGGTATCTCCATACATGCCTTCCATAAGAATTGGAAGCAATTGTCCAATTCCGAAACCGACGTCAGCAGGTGAGACAGTAGTCCCTGTTCGAAGATCCGTAAGCGTGATTAGAACTTGTTCTCCGAAAACTTCTTCCTGAGTTATTTCGGTTTGGATTTTGTAGGGAATATCGTTGTCCTTAAACCAATTTGACAGATATTCGTCAGCTGTAGGCCCGATAGCCGCTAACATTTGCGGTGTATGCTCTCCCGATGAGCCTACATAGGTGTAATCTTCAGAAGATGACACACTTGACACCCTCTGTATTGGGCGTCTGAGGGGACCTATAAATCTCATATCTTCAAAACGCCAGTTCGCCACAGCGACGAAGGAACCTAGAAATTCAATGATTTGGTACGGTTCGCCTTCAGATGAGAACGCCGAACGCATCAAATATCTTGTTTCATCTGAAAAATCGAGCCTTTCACCAAGGTTTTCGCTGAACACATTTGGAAGGTAAGGGTTTGCTTCCGCTTTTCTATAAAATTCGATCCAATCATTTCTAAACAGATCCCAACTTGATTGGTTAGTTAACTTTTCGTAATGTTCTTTTTGACTTGGGTTGAGATGGGCATCAAGTTTTTCATCATAGTAATGATCTGAAAAAGAAGTATCTAAATCCTGTATTTTCGAGAATGGCAGATTCTTTAGAAGAATGCTGCGCTTGTGAATAGATTCACAAAAAATAACCAGTGACTTCAGTGATTTATCGTCCAAGGTAAATTGAGTTTTTGGTCTCTGCTCATAACGGGTTGCCTGGTTTTGTTTTCTGGCCGAATCGATTTGGGAGGGTGTGTAGTTAAGGTCTAACGATTGCTGAATGGGTGGGGTTTCCAGATCCGGATGGTTTTCAGGAAGTGTGATGGCTACTTCGATGTCGGCATGAATAGTCACACCTGTAAGCTCCGAACCTAGCATCAGCCTAGTCCCAATCCCTCTTTTTCCCTTGAAACTTAACTTGTAATCAATTGCTCCGCCAATTCTCAGCAGAGGTACGCCGAGAGATCCATGAAGAGGAAGCCCACCAAAGGTAAATTTGAATCCCAAGTGAAGTGGGGTCATAGGCTTGTGACCATGGATCAAGGTTTTGAAATTGCCTAGATCGACGTAGGGTCCTTGGGTGAGCAGGTCAGTAAAGTTACCGGGTGAGTTTTGTAGTAGAGTTTGTTTCAGTAATTGCAGAGCCTGTATTAGAGAAGTCTTCCCGGACGAGTTAGGCCCAAAAATAAGGGTTATGGGTGCCAATTTGGCACTACTCAAATTCTTAAAAGATTTGAAATTGCCTACAAGCAATTCAGTTATAACTGGAAAGTCATTGTCAGTTGTCACTGGTAAAGCTCCTATTACATATACTCATGGTAGGTATATTCTATGTGGGTTTCAAGTGTGTGTTTATGTGATTCCAAAACCAGTTGATTACAGTAGACATAAATGCATAATCGCGTACATTGAAGCAGATACGCGCTCCCAGCGCCTCATAAATCAAGGCAGGCATATCACCTCAGTTTCTCCATGTGCTAAATGGCTGACCATTTTCCCGGATTAAGTATCCCCATTCAGTAAGGTGGAGTAAGTGCAATTATTCCAGGAGGATATTTCAGTATGGGGAATCAAGACTATTTGGTAAGAGACCACGACTTTCAGGAACGCTTAGTAAATGATGGGAAATCTGTTTATTCAATCTGGTGGGACAGCGGAAACCCTGGCAGTGGGGCTGGAGTGGAATCAGTATATAAGTTGAATGGCGCTTACTTTGTTCTTATAGAGTCGGAAAGTTATCCGATGGGACCCTACTCAACGTTGCTGGAAGCTATTAAATGCACTGAGTTGGATTTCATCATGTCAGCTGTTACTGATATCGACTGCACAGAAATGTCTGATATTCAATTGGCGCCCGAACTTAGAAGCCCTAATGAGGAAGGTTATGAAGTTCTTATTAATAAGGAGCGCTGGATGCTTGACGCCACAGGTAGTTTTTATCAGATAGAGGCAAGACATGGTTCCAAAGAAGAAAAAAGCGAATAACGGTGAAGACGTTTGGTTTCTTTTTGATTTAAGGGGTGAATACCACGGCCATATAGCTGTTGGAGCGAATGGCAGAGGGGTACTGATGCTTAAAAAAGGAGATTACGATAAATATCTTCTTAGTTTAGGCAAAAAAGTGGGAGAACCTGAAGAGCAAACATTTAATCACATACTCAAAGATATAAATGTAAATAGTGCTCGGGATCTATTTGACGATGAGGGATTCACGGTTCGGAGAGCTACTGGCAAGGAACTACGGGTGTTGAAACAGGCCCTCAAAAACTTAATGAGAGACCACAAATGACGGAAGATTTACGAGAATCAAAGTTGCCAGATCTTCACCTGGACCTTACTGATTACCGTAAGCCATCTCTCAAAAGAGCTTTGAAACACCTGTACAACGAGGCTAAAGCCAACAGGGAAAACCGTGTGGGTCGTTATGGGTATTCGTTTGAGGAAGGCCTCCTCAACGGATTCTGTGATGTTTTCAGATGGCTGTTTAAAGGATTCATGTTCCTAGTATTTGCGTACTTTGGATATTGGGTTATAGCCCAGCTGTTTTTGTAATTTCTCGGTCCAGTGAAGTTCTAATGGCATACAGAAAACATAGTTATAGAAAATGGGACGGATCTGACGCGCCCAATGCTAAGAAAGTGAAATTTTGATGAAACCGTATATATCTAAATTTGTAGCAATGCCTTCCAATGATGAGGGTGTTTATATGTTGTTACATATCACGGATGGAATTCCAGATACTGACCACGAAGGCATTGCATCAGTAATTGGGCCAGTAGTAAAAGAAGAAGACTCCGAAGGGACCTGTTATGTAATGCCTAAAACAGAGGGAACGCTAGCAGGGTATGGAGAATCTACAGTGCTAATGGCTTTCCATGAAAGCAGGGTAGAAGAATCAACTGTGGCATGGGAGATATTTAGAGATGTCGCATCAGGAAAGATTAAGAAAGAAGAATTTATTTAGGGATATATACAAGGGCAGGGCCAAGAATTGAGTAATGAAAATAGATACGAGAATAGGTAAAACAACAAAGATAGCGTACACAACTGAAAGTAGAACAAGTACACCAGTACAAGCTTCGTCTAAGTTTCCAAGTAATTGGAGCATAGATATAAATGAAGGGGTCACTCCAATGGACACCTTTATGACTAGCCAAAACCCATTGATATCCTTTGCACGAGGGTTCCTTAGAGGGCTAGGTATTGTGGCTAAGATGCTGATATTTTGCATACTTTTTGTAGCAACTTTTATGTTGTGGATGTCCTTCTTTGGATAACAGTAAATAAAAATTTAAATATAAAAATAGTTAAAGGTTAAAGATGGCAGAGATGACAAAAACAAATCTAAGAAACGCGATTATAGAAATTCACCCATATTGGCACAAAGGGGCATGGGTATTTGATGATGAGAGGGTCGGGTTGGTTCAAGAACCATTTGTGGCCGGAGTACCCGAGATGATTCGACATTTGGTGAAGGACATACCTAATGCTGAGAAGGGGTTCAGGATGCAGTTTTCAGCACTTCCCTACCCAACTTTCAAACAACAAATAACCAGGATGAGAGAAGAGTATGGCGGCAACTGGTACAGGATGGCTGAGTCCCCATATCTTGAAGGTTGGTTGTGTCCAGCTTTATTCGAATACTTCCAGGTGGCACCGGAAAAATTATATGTCAATGCGGAGGAACTTCCTTTGGCAGAAAATAAATAGTGGGGAAATGGTTCCAAATGGTGCTACAGCGGAAGATTTTTATGTAGGTCTGGTATATTGATTGCATTGGCTGGACCAGACTCCAAAAGAACTATCTTTGCTATGCAGGTAGTCTTCATCCTCGATACGCTCCATTTTCTGGTTTGGTTTGAAACATTGAGCAGTTTGTCGAGTGGATAAATTGATTTGGTCAAGGTATGGGATAAAAGATTCCCGCTGCTAATTTTTGCCAGCTTTTACTAGGTACGTGTTTGTACTTCGGCTCCGCACTAAAGTATGACTCATACTATGCTAATATGGGGTGCGTTGCTGGTCGTCTCTTAAACTTTCTATAGATAGGGTTTAGCTTGCTTACGGGGAGCTCCAATGAGTGTATGCAACCCTCTGGAATCAATCACTGAAGAGGAATTCTTCAATTTATTTGATGATCTAGAGATGTTCCTGTCAGACCGGTCGGCGGATCTCTGGACCGACAATTCCCTGTTTTGGCGCTTGTGTTGTGAGCTTTCGTTCTCCAATGTTGCTCCCACACTGCAGAGGGAATTGCTGTTTGATAGAAGAGTGGCATTTTGTCGCGATACCGTTGGTGGAAGTGAGTGTCGAGGCGCGAAAATGGTCAATTCGGGATATATCCGATGCGAACGATGCTTCTCAAGTGAGCCCCTCGACATGTCTTCTCTGGTGCCTTTTCCTTACAAGTTTCAGCATGAAGAAGTTTTGATGCTGGGTCTATTTTTCCAGTCTAGGCTTAGGGATATCGTAGAAAACCAGGCTAGCCTCCATGAATTTTTCAATTGGCTCTCAAGTAGTCCTGAACTATTTACTCTTCCCATTACCAGTGTGGATTCCATCGACCACATCCCACTGAATTCTGCCGGGATCGAGCATGCGGTGGAATTTGAGGTCTCGTTTATGGATGATCTTCAAGAGGAAAATTTTTGGGAAGATTATTATTCAGAAAGACATTTAGCACTCTTGAAAAGCATAGGTCTATGGCTATGGCACAGCTCCTACAGGGCAGAGGGAGAACATAGATCTGTCATAGACCGACGTAAGCGTTGGGGTTCAATCAGTGCTCTGATCTCTTTGTCTTATCAGCCCAATGTGCCGATTGTTTGGGGTATGGCTACAGAATATCTTACCTCTACTACTCAAATGACCATACTTGGACTGAGACTTCAGGAGATCTTAGAAGGAGAGACTAGTTGCCTTCCACAAAAAGACCTTTGGTATTTGGTTGGGTCTGACCATGATGTGGATGGATATGCTAGAGGCTCCCTTCTACTTGATTACAGTAAAGTTAAACACGGGATTCATGACTGGATTTTTGAGAATACGAGGGGCGGTATAGACACACTTGTCAACTCCGCAAAGTTGGTTTGTGTTGAAATAGGTTTGCAGTTATCTCGCTGTGGTTGTTGTATCAATGACAGGGTAATGACATCTTTGGTGGCGGTCGCTGAGAAATCAGAGTCAGAAACCGTGGCAGTGAAGCGAGAGATGATTGACGAGCTTTCCTTTGGGGCGGAAGTGATGGAAATTCTCTCTGGGCATGACATGTACCCTCCAATGTTTGAAGGCCATCAAAACCGTCTCCCTATTGAGGTCCTAAATCTCTGCAACTATGTTGGGAGATGGTGGTCTGAAGAATGTCCCCATTCTCCAGATTCTAACGACTTAAGGATACATGGCAGTCGCTTGTCTAAAACAGGCAAAATTTTTGAGATCCTTGATCAAAGATGGATTAATGATCCAGACAAAGTTCATATTACTGAAAGGAGTAGAAGTAAAACAATCAGTAATATTCTAAATAAGATAGCTCTGCCTGAGTTGAAAAAAGATGAAACAGCTGATCAACTGGATTTAAATGATGTAGACAGAGACTGGCCGGCTAAGAAGAGCTGGGACCATGGCTTCATATTGGATGATTTTCATTGCGAAGATGACTTTTCATGACTCAAATGTTCTATTTTCCCACTTTCGGGCGAGATGTGACTACTATGGTGAGCATGTACAAATTTCCCGAGACAGAACTTAAAGGGTCATCTCCACCTTACATCAGATCCAAAGGTGGTCGGATCGATATGGGGCATTTCATCCAATGCCGAGACCCACGTTATGTAAGACCTGGCCGAACGATTAGGTTTTAAAGGTAAAGGGAGTCACACTAATGGCGAACATGATCCCCGGGCTCATAAAGCATTATTCTAGCGGCAATCCCTTACACCGGGTGTTTGAAAGTCTCAGCCAAAAACTCCCTGACACGTTTGACGTACTTCACTCATTTAATCTTGAAAATGATGATTCGCCCCTACTTTATGGGGTGGATGCTGTAGTGATAAGTTCAGAGGGGATAATTGGTGTTTGCACCGCTCGGGATGGTGCGCCATGGCTGCCATGGTATTCTCAAGGTTTGCTAGATGTACTCCCTGACCGCTTGTCAGTGCCGGGTCCCATCTCAACTCTGCGAGACCAATTCAAGTTGGCTCTTCGGAGGGCAACTCCCAAGCTATTTGAAGGTGGGGATCCTCCTGTAGGAGTGGGATTTGCAATATGGTCGGGACACGATAAGAAACGATGCGAGGGCACAAGAATAGTTTTGAATATAGATTCAAACCCCTCTGAACTTCAAAGATATTTTCATGAACTCATTGAATTTTGGAACCGTCCCACAAAGAGGATCGCAGCGGAAGGACAAACGGAAATCCTGCAGTCTCTGAGACAGGAGTTGGATAGGAGATCGTCTTTGGTAGTCAAGGCTGGTGAGATTGAGGCGAAAAGAATCAAACTTACAGAGTCACAATATGAACTTTTTGATGCATTCGATATCAGTAGAAATCCTAGATTATTGATAGAAGGTGGAGCCGGAACGGGTAAGACTCTGTGTGCCCTTGATATTGCGCAAATGGAGGCCGCACGCGGCAAGAGAGTTCTTCTGAGTTGTTTCAATGCCAACCTGGCGAAACACATGAATATGCTGTTAGACACCGCTATTGGGTCTGGGGAATCAACGCCTAAAAGCGCAATCAGGTTAAGGGTCTCCCACATACATGACGTTTGTCGTACCCTTGCACATGAAGCGGGATTTGAATCGGAACTTGCACCACCATGGGAGGGAGGGCAACACAATCTTAATGAACTTTACCGAAGCATCTATCCGGCAGTGGCTTTGAGGGCGATTGATCTCCTAGGATATCGGGGGATATACGATTCTCTTGTGGTCGATGAGGCTCAAGATATTCTAAACGATGAAGCCTATTTATCCATTCTAGATGCCCTCCTAAAGGATGGGATAAACAGCGGTTCTTGGGCGGTATTCCATGACCCCCGACAACTTATTTACAATCAATCTGAGGAGAATATGGAGGACATTTATGAGTCCTCTTTATCTAGGCTGAGGTCTACTAGGCCCTTTGAGCATACCCTTGACGTCAACTGTCGAAATAGTTCTGAGATAGCTGAAGTTGCGGGCGCTGTATCGGGAATCGATCCCATCAAAAATGGGGCTATAGTTACAGGGATTTCCTCACAGATAATTTGGTATGACACGATCGAAGACCAAGTTATGAAGATAAGCCAAAAGATCTCTGACTGGATCGGTAGTGGAATTTCACCTGACAGATTTGTGATTCTATCCCGGTACACCTTGCCGAATAGCGGTCTCAAGGATGGACTAGATGCCAATCTGGTCGATTTGGACCTGGTCAACTGGGACTCAGCCATGGAGGCACGTCCGACTGGGTCAATCGTGTTCTCAACAATTCATAATTTCAAAGGTCTAGAATCTGAGTTTGTTATTTTAGCTGATGTAGATAACTTGGATGAAGAATGGCGGACGAAGCTATATTACGTCGGGATAACGCGTGCAAACACTGCCGTCACGGTTTCCGCATCAACGGACATAAGGATTCCGGTCATGTCAGCCCTGCAGCACCAGCAGTCCAACACCATTGAAACCGTTGATATTGGTGATGATATTGGGCGTCCACAGGTTAGTGAGCTAATCGATAGATCTATCCGCTCTGGTGCTAAACCACTCTTTAGCGTTTCTGAAAGTAGGAGAGCTGCACAAACGTATCTGTCTGAGACCCCCACAAAGCCGGACACTTGGTGGGGAACTATTGGGCCAGTTATATATGAGTTGTCATTGTGTGCTCTTAAAGATATCCCGACATACATGTCTGTAAAACTTAGAGTTATTGGCCATGACGGGTCTTTGACACAGGTAAGGCTCGCCACGGGTGATGATGATGCAGGTAAATACATCTTCGTAGACGAGAACGGCAACTGTGAGCATGAGTATTGTCCGGTGATATTAGAAGAGTCTTTCAGGATTGCTCCATCCCTGCATTTAACTACATCATCCGGTGCCAAAGTAAGGCTGATGATTAGAAATTGATAAGTTACGTGGGGTTCATCCAGAGAGTAAAGTTCAGGGACTTTACTCTCTGAACACGTAGCAAGCAAATTCTGCAAAATAGAGATTTTTGTTCAGGGCTATTGTCACCTCCGATCATTTTACCGGTTTTACTTTGCTTCTACATATTATGCCCATAGTGAGATCGTATGAAGTTAGTAAGGGAGGTTGTTCGGTGCAAATGTTTGAAATGGATTTTCCAACTACTGGCAGGCACAAGCGCTTTAACTGGTTTGGGCGCAGAAATTGCACAGTTAAAAGGCGATTTGATTCCTTCGAGTCGGCGGAGGTAGAGCGCAACAACTTGGAATGGCAATATCCGATGACTCAATTCGAATCTTACTGGTGCACCAGGCATTCTTGTTGGCATTTGGCTCATGAAATTGACTTTGTAGCAGAGAAGAAGAACCAGATGAACCTAGATTACATATATATATGCGACAGATTGGCAGGTTAGTAAACCGAATAACTGAAGCGCATGCAATTAGTTCGGACAAAATATCCGACCCATGATTTGGGAGACTGAGAATGGATAAAGTAAATTTTGAAAGTTTGGCGAATATTGAATTTGGGTCGCCTCATAAGTCGGGGCGCATGACAGTAGTGCCACTCGTGGGTGATATGCCTGGTCCCCAATACATGACCCTAAAAAGAGCGTTATTGGAAGGGGTGCTGGAAATAGTTGAATTGGATGAAAATGCCACGGTAAGTGAATTAGTCGCCACTAATGTGAGCGATGAACATATCTTAGTTGTCGAGGGAGAAGAAATTTTAGGGGCTATGCAGAACAGAGTCCTGAACACAACAGTTCTATTACTTCCAAATTCGGTGACCAGGATTCCCGTCAGCTGCACTGAGTTAGGGAGGTGGAGCGAGACTTCAGCGCAATTTTCCGATTCAGATGAAGTTATGCCTTCCAAGGTCAGGGTTGGGATGAAAGAAAGGGTGTCCTACTCCATGGGGCAGAACTCTAGAGATTCAGGGCAGGCCGCTGTGTGGAATGATATCGACCTCCTGGCAGAAGACCTAGGGGTACATTCACGGACGTCTGCCATGAAGGACACTACCTTGCGTTATAGAGCTGATTTAGATAGCCAATCCGAGGATTTCGACCCTGCTGTTGGTCAAGTTGGATCGGTTATTTTCGTTGATTCTGAGATGGCCGGCTTGGAAATCGTTTCGTCGCCTGATGCCTTCAAAGAACTTTGGCCCAAGATGTTTCGTTCGTATGCGATTGATGCATTACGGACAAAACCTAGAGGTGATTCCAACGTCGAGTTGGCAAAAGTGGTTGAAAAACTGCTGACTGGCATACCCACTTGGATTTGGGACAATTTCGATGGAGTTGGAGGGGGTCAGGAGTTGAGATCCAAGTCAGGTGACTCTGTCGGCAGTGCGCTGGCTTTAGATGAGGACCTAGTGTACATGTCCGTCATAAACAAGGCTATGTGACGGAATATTTATAGATTTCCTAACACTTAATTAAGGTGAGAGTATGCACCTAACCAACCCAGTTGGATTCTTGGTTGTAATGATCTTCTTTGGCATATTGATACAAATCTGCGGTGGATAAAGTATGAGTGTTGAAATTCTTTGTCACTGACAGGGAATGAGAATAACTTTCTAGATATCTTAGCTTTCGTTCTGTTAAATTACTCGTGCTATCTTGAATTTTGATTGGGAGGGATGCTCGGTGCAGTTTTAGGGCTGTCGCCCTCCAATCAGCCAATATTGAAGAAGTTTTATTCGCTAGATAAGGAGAATCGCTTGCAGAAAAACAAAGTGAAAGAGGTGATGGGTTCTGGTCAGTTGTCCCTTGGTGCCTATGTTGGCCTGGCAGATCCACAAATAGTTGAGATAATTGGCATTGCTGGTTTTGATGCTGCCTTTATCGACATGGAACATACGGCTTTTGACCTGGCGCTTGTTCAGCAGATGATAATAGCAGCCGAATTAGTAGGTATAGCACCTATTGTGAGAGTTTCCGATAGCGATCCCGGTTTCATATTAAGAGTTTTGGATATGGGTGCTCAAGGTATCGTAATTCCTCACGTCGATGGTCTTGAGGGTGCAAAGGAGGCAGTTAACGCTGTGAGGTATGCTCCAATTGGAACGAGAGGTGGCGCAGGTGGTACAAGGGCAGCTAGTTTCGGTGACGTTAGTTGGGCGGATCATG
>CAZBMS010000019.1:0-26315 GCA_964493125.1 uncultured Dehalococcoidia bacterium
TGGACATCTTCCATGGCCTCCCAGTGTATATACGGCTCCCCATTTCCGATGCAGTCGAAAATGTAACTTCTTCGAAAAATTTCCGGTCCTTCATATGCGAGTCTGTTAACACTTCCTCTGCATTCATTACAGCACCAGACGGAATACTTGCTCGGCTCAATAAGGTCATCAATTCCGTGTGGTAATAACCGCTGGTCCATGCACCTAAGTGATGGTCGAGTTCATCTTGATTATGCCATCGTGACAAACCATCGCTAAATTTTTCGTTTTCGACCCAAAGTGGTGAACCCATCAATCTGCAAAGCTCCTGCCACTGTTTGTCATTCTCAATAGCTATAGCTATCCACTGGTCTTCGCCTTTGCAAGGATAAGCACCATATGGGGCAAGAAACGGGTGGCGATTACCCATTATCTGACCATTGCGCCCATTGGCAATATAGTCAAGAAGTGCATCTCCTACGGTTGCAACTCCCATTTGGTACATGGGGAAATCAACTCTTTGGCCCTTTCCGGTAAGATTTCTGTGATGTAAGGCTGACAGTATGGCAAAGACCGCCATCCATCCATTTGGCGGGTCAAACCAAGCCGCTCCAACTCTGCGGGGCCCTTCATCAGGATAGCCCGTAAACTGGCTGACACCAGAGGTCAACTCAAACATCCGTCCGATACCCTGGAAGTCTTTCCATGGCCCAGTTTGTCCGAATCCGGAAAATGAAAAATACACGAGACGAGGATTCAATTCGTACAAACTTTCGTAATCTAGTCCCAGCCTAGCCATCACTCCAGGACGATTGTTTTCGGCCAATACATCGCTAGTACGAACTAAGTCTTTAAAAACTTCCACAGCTTCCGGCTGTTTGAGATTCAAAGCAATGCTATATTTACTACGATGTAGCCTATGGAATCCCCCATCACGGTTCCAGGATTTCTCGCCTGGGTCGTTATCTGGGAAAACACTCGCTGCCCTGGCTCGACTGGCAGCTGGATTCTCAACTTTTATAACTTCCGCCCCCATGTCTCCCAGCATATACATAGCGGTTGGCATGGCGTACACAGTAGTGGAATCTATTACCCTTAATCCTGATAGCGGCCCATCCATAACACTTACCTCAAATCCTCTATCCAGAATCTTTACCCCGGATAAATTAGTCATCCTCTTTATCAGTTAGTAGTTTTCAGGAATCCCTTTATTTCAGTGATTATTTTGCAAGGGCAGGAATTTGTTCCTGAGCATCGAGCTTCATCTGGTTAACTTCAGGCAAACCTGGGTATTTACCAGCCTTCTTACGGTCAAATATTAGACTGCCGTCTAAATACACTTCTAGGCGCCCTTCGGTAACCGGGGTAAGAGTTATACGAATATCACCCCCGAATTCCCCATTAAACTCTGCCCCTATCCAAGAGGCCACATTGAAATAGTTTCAGACAGAACAGTACTTAATCTCTAAATGAGCCTTGCCTTCCAAAAGCATAATCACACCTCCGAGATTGCCAAAGCCTAACACTGAGATCGCCTATGAACAAGAGTAACCTAGGCGCATTACTACGGAGTACTCCATAATTCCCAATCACGTCTCGAGTTAAATCACCGGCGCTGCTCTAATATAAGCCGTTCGACATCCTCGCGTGAGGGCATTGACGTGTGCGCCCCACGCTTGGTAACAGCTAGAGCTCCGGCGGCCATACCCCAGGTAATCGCGCCTCGCAGTGATCTGCCTTCTGCGATCGCCACAGAAAACGCACCATTAAAGGCGTCACCGGCAGCAACTGTATCAACAACTTCTACACTGAATGCGGGTAAATGCCCCTCGTCTCCATCGGTAGCGAAAGATACCCCCTGGGCTCCCATCTTAATAATTACCGTTTGAACACCTTTGGACCTCAAAAGAACGGCTGCATCACCAGCAGTTGTTGGATTTTCTACTGGGAATCCTGCCAAAACCGATGCTTCGGTTTCATTTGGGATTAAGTAATCTATATTTGCATAGGTATCTAAGGGTAGAACTTGAACAGGTGCAGGATCAAACACTACGGTCTTTCCCAATCCCTTCGCTTCATTAGCCACCTTCATAGATAATTCTAATGGGAGTTCGAGCTGAAGAAGCAAAGCATCTGCGGATCTTAACCTTAGATTGACTTGCTCGACTTCAAATTCATCACAGTGTGAGTTAGCCCCAGGAACAATTACGATCTTGTTCTCGCCGCTTTCGTCGATCGTTATGTGTGCTATGCCCGATTGGCATTCATGTTCTACTGTTACTCCAGAGGTGTTAACTCCGTGGAGATGCAAGCTTTCGAGCATCTCAGCCCCGAAAGTGTCGCTCCCTACACGCCCTACCATAAAAGCTTCAGCCCCGAGACGACTAGCCGCAACTGCCTGATTACCGCCTTTCCCTCCTGAGGATGTGTAAAACTCTCTCCCAATCAATGATTCGCCTGGGTTTGGGAACCTTGAAACAGTTGCAATCAGGTCGAAATTAAGGGATCCCATAACCAAGATAGTGGCCCTTCTTTGTTTACGCTTTTCTGTTTCGCACATGTTAGTAACGAATCCTCCGAAGCCATTATAGATGAGTAACGCCGAGAAAATTATAAAGTAACAAATATAGGCTTGAATCAATAGGTGAATAATCTGAAAAACTCCTCCATTTATCGAGATCTGAGTTGACTTAAACACTAGAGTCGAATAGAATCCAGCGTCTAAAGGCATAGAAAACGGAGGGATCCTAACTATGACGAGGTTTGTGGTCGGCTAGTAGCCGCTTAATTAGGTCAGCACGCCTGTGTGGCGGAGTCTGTCACGCTTGATGATTTTCCCACTTATTACGCTTTATAGCACTCCTTGGACTAATTGCGCCCTGTCGACGAGCCTTTATTTCTGTCAAGGAAACCCAGAAAGCCACATCGAACACAGTGGAGGCAACGTATAAAATGTTCGATTTCCCTAAAAATCTAGAAATTGGGCTCCAGCTGAGTCGTCTAATAGACGGCTGGATAGACTGGATTGTAATCAATTTTGACCCATTATTTAGAGCTATTAACGCAGGCGTGTTGGCTTTACTAGTTCCACTGGAAAAATTGCTGATGGGAGAACCTCTTTCTGCCGGGTGGCCTCAATGGCTTTCAATGCCATGGTGGCTAGTAATCGGCGTAACAGTATACATAGCCTGGCGAACCTCTGGCCGGAATGTAGCAATATTAACAACCGTACTGTATTTGTTGATGGCGACACTCGGGTTATTTGATTTTGCAATGCAGACACTAGCAATAACTTTCACAGCGACTCTTATCGCAATCGCCATCGGCCTTCCAATCGGAATATTTGGTGCTAAGAGTGACAAAATGGATGCAATAAGTCGCCCTGTCTTAGATGCAATGCAAACTATGCCAAGCTTCGTGTACTTAGTGCCTGCGATTATGTTATTTGGTCTCGGTAAGACACCTGCAGTTATGGCAACAGTGATATACGCGATTCCGCCCCTGATTCGCTTAACCAATCTTGGAATTAGACAGGTAGACAAAGAGGTCGTAGAAGCAGCCATAGCATTCGGATCGACATCACGACAACTACTAACTAAAGTTCAGCTACCAATGGCAAAGCCGACAATAATGGCTGGCGTAAATCAGTGCATTATGATGGCATTGGCAATGGTGGTCATATGCTCAATGATCGGAGCCAAAGGGCTCGGAATCGAAGTGATGAACGGGATAGCCAGACTGGAAGTGGGAAGAGGGTTCCTTGGAGGACTAGGTATAGTAATGATGGCGATAATGATTGACCGTATTACTCAAAGCGTAGGAAAGGCACGAGAGTCACAGGTCACGTAAAAATAAGCTTTAGAAAATTCATGAAACTTCAAAAGGAGGATAGAAATCATGAAAAAATTGTTCAGTAGTTCGGTAAGGTTCAGCGTTCTGGCATTAGCCGGTCTTTTGGTAGGTTTAGCCACCGTAGCTTGTGCTGAGGAAGCCAAGCCCACCATTAAGTTCTCTGATCAACAGTTTGAGTCGCAATGGATAAACAATGCGATAGCAAAATTTATAATCGAGAACGGCTATGGTAATACTGTAGAAACCATTGAGACGACTACGCCGATTATGCAGGCAAGTCTTACCAAAGGTGATATGCATGTGAACATGGAGATGTGGGAACAGAACATCATCGAATGGCACGACGAGTCAATTGCAGCAGGTACTTTGGAAAACCTTGGTGCGACGTACGAAGGTGGCCCACAGTTCTTCATGGTTCCGACAGCATTCGCTGATGAGCACGGGATAAAGACCATTGACGACATGAAAAAACCAGCGGTCAAGGAAGCGCTAGCAGACCCTGAAGACAAAACCAAGGGTCTTTTCATGAACTGTGTAATTGGTTGGCAGTGTGCTGAGATCAATAGAGCCAAACTAGTCACTTACGGTCTCGTACCAGATCACTACAACATCATATCTCCAGGTAGTTCGGGGGCAATGGAAGCAGCATTGGCCGGTCCCCAGAAAAAGGGCACGGGCGTTTTCGGCTACTACTGGGCGCCTACAGCAATAATGGGTATGTACGATTGGACGATAATTGAAGAGCCTGCCTACAACAAGGCTTGCTGGGACGAAGTAGGCAAGAGTCGAGATGACAAGACATACATAGCAAAGGAAGCCTGTGCATATGAAACTCTTCCAATAAACAAGGGTGTCTGGAGTGGACTCAAGGACCTGGATTCCGATGTTTACACATTGCTGGGCAAAATGAATGTTGGTTTGCAGCCCATAAACAAGACCGCCGCTTGGGCAGTCGAGAATGAGATCGCAGGCGAATGGGAAAAGGCAGCCGTCTACTATCTAAAGAACTTCGAGGATAGGTGGACAACTTGGATGCCTGAAGCCAACGCCAAGAAGGTTAAGGACGCTTTAGCAGCTAAGTAAAGCTCTTTACCTAATTCGGTTTAGATTAATAGCTGGGTGGCTCGATCGAGCCACCCAGCATTGGCTTTTTTCTAAAGGCATGTGCTTGGTGCAGACTAAGAAACTTGACCGAAAATAGGTCGGTGCTCTTGAGTCTGAGCCTTCACCGTTAGTAAGCCTACAACGAGGTGATTTTATGGCAGTAGAAAGTGGTCCAGATATCAGGATTTCGGTCCACAACCTATGGAAGTTATTCGGCAAAGATGACAAAGCTTTGTTGCAAGAAGGCTGGGTTAAAACCGCTTCAAAAGCGGAGATTCAGGAAAAAACTGGCCATGTCGTAGCTATAAAAGACGTCTCACTCGAAGTAGCGGTTGGCAGCGTGTTCGTGGTTATGGGACTTTCTGGATCAGGCAAGTCTACTCTTGTAAGAGCTTTGAACAGATTGATAGAGCCTAGCGAAGGGATGATTGAGGTAGATGGCGAAGACATTCTCCAATATGACAATGATCAAATAATCGAGTTCCGTAGGAAAAAGATGGGGATGGTATTTCAACACTACGGTCTACTTCCACATAAGCATGTAATTGATAACGTCGCCTATGGCCTCGAAGTTCAAGGTATGCCGGAATCAGAGCGCCATGAGATAGCAAGTGAAATTCTCGACAAAGTCGGCCTGTCCAATTGGGAATATTCGTATCCATATCAATTGAGCGGTGGTATGCAACAACGGGTTGGAATAGCGCGAGCCTTAGCGCTTGATCCCGAAATTCTGCTTATGGATGAACCGTTTAGCGGCTTAGACCCGTTAATTCGCAGAGAAATGCAGGACGAATTAATCGCTCTTCAGGCCCAAGTCCAAAAGACCATAGTTTTTATAACTCATGATCTAGATGAGTCATTGAAGCTCGGGGACTACATAGCCATTATGCGTGATGGGGAAATTATCCAACAAGGCACAGCAGAAGAAATAGTGATCAAGCCCGCAGACGACTACGTCAAAGAGTTCGTAAGAGACATAAGCAAGACTAAAGTCTTAGACGTCGGCAGCATTATGAGAAAATCCGAAGTAACAATCCAGGAATCTCAAAGTCCGACCGAAGCCCTAAAAATCATGAAATCCAAGAGTCTAGATCATACGTTTATGGTGAGTGAACGCGGAGAACTCTTAGGATCCCTAAATCTATCCAGATTAGAAAACGCAGTGGCCAAGGGCTTTAAGAGCTCGAAGCGAGCTGTAAACAAAAATTGCCCACAGGTACTCGAAGATACAATTATAGAAGCAGTAATACCCCTAGTAGCAAGCCATAATACCCCCGTAGCCGTGGTAAACTACAACGGAATTTTGTTGGGGGAAATAGAACAGTCATCCGTATTATCTAGTATAGCTTCCTCCTAGTTTAGTCAACACTGCGAAGGTGTACACAGCCTTCACAATAAATCTACTAAACGGTGAAGCTTCGAAAGCGAAGCAAGTGACTTCGAGCGCGAAATTAGACATGACTCGCAGCGAGTATCTAAGTTCCAAAGGAACCAAACAGAAGAGATAAATTTTAACGGTGCCTCATAACAAACCACCGTTCCTAACGAGCACACAAAGTCCGGCAGCAAATCAAATTACTAATTAATTATGAACAGCCCATTTGATACGTTTTAGCCTTTTAGACATTATCCGCGCAAGTTACCCTGCACGTTCCGTGGCCTCTTCTCTAGGAATGCTGCATCTGCATCATCACCATCAGTAGACAACTGACTTACCATGTGATTGAACGTGTATTGCATATCCCAAGCTGCTTGTTCCGGCAATTCTCTGCTCTTGACCGCGAACTCTTTCAACATCCTTACCGCGACAGGTGGCATCTGCTTTATTCTCTCAGCAAGTTCCTCACATCTAGCCATTAGTTGATCATGGGGAACCGTCTCGTAAATAAGGCCGATTCTCTCAGCTTCCTTAGCGTCTATGGGTTCATCTGTAAGTAACATCTTCATCGCATGGGCATAATTGAGCTGTCTAGTCAGATGTGTAGCCGACGGTCCACTCCCAATCCCCCCTCTGTTTGAAAGAAGAGCAAAATAGAAACGTGCGTGTTCCTCACACGCTATCCTTATATCAACAGTATGGAGCAACATGTAAAGGCCAGCCCCAGCAGCCCAACCATTTACTGCAGCAATAACAGGCTTCCAAACTCTTGGGAAATCTGTCCCACCACCAAAAACAGCAATCTCTCTACCATTCACAGTCTGAGATCTTGGCCAAAAGAATCCCTCGTTCCTTTGAATTCGTATATCTGTATAACTTTGCCCTGGAGGGGGGGGCTGTATGTGATGCCCAGCGGAAAAATGCCTATCGCCCATTCCAGTAAGAATCATCACTTTCATGTCACGATCCTCCCAAAAGTCACGGTATTCCTCCGCCATCTCTTCCATAACCTGAGAGTCCATAACATTGGCCTTTTCAGGATTATTAACCGTCAAATACGCTATTCCATTCTTCTTTTCATAAATCGTCTTCTTAGGCATGCCTCACCTCCACTAGTATCACTGGTATATCTTTGTTGATAAATTTAGTCAATAGCTCAAACTAAGGTAGGATTCCAAATAGCCCCATCTTTCACAGTAACAACGTGTTCAAAACGTTTATTCGCCCTTATTGAATCGCCAAGCTGGTCTTCATAATAAAAATCGCCTGCAACTATGTCCAGCACGGCCACATCCCCGACAGAACCTATGACAAGGCTTCCCAATCCTTCGTCACCAATTACCTTAGATGGGTTAATAGTTGTAGCGCGTACAATTTCGTCAACTTCCATTCCAAGCTCCAAGAAAATCGACATCACTTCCAAAAGGTTATAACAAGTCGTGCCTGGTCGCGGCCCTACGATATCTGTGCTTATCGTATCAGGATCGAATCCTTGCTCAACTGCGGCTCTACATAAAGGCAAAGAGAAGTGTCTCATAAAGCAACCAGTATCGAAAATAACGCCTTTCTCTCTTGCTTCCCAAGCCTCGTCCCTCACTCTGATTCCATCGGTCGTGATGTTATGCTCCGTACCGTGGAATGCGTGAGTGACAACATCACCAGGCCTCAAATAATCGAAAACTTGTTTCATAGGCAGAGGAGAATCCATTACATGTACCATAATCTTGGTATTGGTCTTCTCCGCCACTCTTCTAGCCATTTCCATTGATGGAACTGCATTAGCGGCCGTGGTGCCATGAGGCGAAAGGCGGACTTTGATTCCGAGTATAAGGTCTCGATTTTCCTCTATGCACTGCACTGCTTCTTCCTCTCTGGCCAGCCTAAAATCCTCAGTATCAGGAATGCCTAGCGTCAAAACGGTGGTCACTCCCAAGGAAGAAAGGTGAAGAAACGCATAAAGCCTAGTGTCTACTCTCTCCATAACATAAGCCCTAAATCCAGGGAAATTTATCCAGCCAGTACTGCCGGTGTCCACTGCTGTTGTAACTCCTATAGGAAGACATGTGGTATCCGGATCTGCCCTAAATGGAGTGATCTTATGGGCAAAGTGCCCGTGAAGATCAATGAGACCTGGCATTACCAACTTATCATTCACTGCGACCACATCCTTTGCGGTCTCGGAGGAGATGTTTTCTGAAATAGAGGCGATTTTACCGTCAATAAACGCTACATCCATCCGTCCACTGAAACCCTGCGCAGGATCTATTACATTTCCACCAGTCAGTAGGAGATCGTACTTATGGGACATAAACTACTCCTTAGTTCAATTAATCTAATTCCAGAGGTGCGTAATCCAAATCGTATCCAAAAGCCCGTGGGCCAACAACTTCGAGCCCTTTTTCCGTTTTCCATAACTCGTCAGATGGAAATCCCAATACAGTAACTCGAAATCCATATCGCAACAGTTCGGTAGTTATAGGTTCGCCCTGTTCCTGATCGACTATACATATCAAGTCTGGCACCATGCAGACAACCTCACCCCCCTGCCACGCAATCAAGTTCTCATTTTGAAACTCGATGCTCATAGCAGTTCCTTTATATTCATTCATGCCTTCCAATTCCATCTTGCCTCTCGCAAATCCCGCAGTTGTTCTACGCTCAACGTCTACGATTTTACCTTGGAATAGTATCCGCCCAGGGTGCGTAGATATAATAGATGAAACTATGTCCTCTTTTTGAGCGCGCGCGCGTCTCACAGATTCTCCCAACGTCTTCGCCAAAGTTATAGTGTTCGGGATTGCCGATTTGCGAACCTGTTCCGCCGACATCGGGCCGAAAGCGTACCCCGCCGCACTACCCATTTGAATTGTCACCGCGCGAGCCATCCTTTCAACCCACTTCGCCTCAATAGCATCAGTTATTAAAGCTGTGTTACCTTTTTCGTCAGATACCGCCAGAGGAGTTGGTTGAACACCATATGTAAAGAAGCTCTTCATCTGCAGTTCTGGAAATGCGCGCCCCATACCATCACCATCAACTATAGGCAAACCTGTCAATGTTGCAGGGATGATCGTTTCTATTGAATTGCTCCCACCAATCTCATTCGAGATAATTGCCGAAACTTTCTTTCCAGAATATTGCTCGAGGGATTTCAACGAATAGTATGCTTCACGACCAGTAATCTTCTCAATTGTAACCGTTGGCGCCCCCATGAAACCCACACACATAACCTGCGCATCATCATCCAGTTCCTCTGGAGAAAGAACCGTTACGGGGCCGCAATCGGCTATCGCTTGCTGTGATCGCAACTTGCCAAGGTAAGGATTCCCCCCGCCACCTGTGCCCAAAATGCCTGCACCTATAGCGATGGATTCGACATCATCAGCCGTCATTTTCCACATATTAGTGTCCTCGTAGTTACCTCAACAATCGGTGATAGGCTAACACATTCGTACACTAGTGCATATCAACAAATTCTCATTAATTGATTCAACCGTTCATATCTCTTTTAAATAAAGATTCACAAAGCTTTGAATTAAATGCATACTTAAATCTATCTGCATTAGAATGACGATAAATTGTGAGGAGTCACCATGGTCAAGAAAATCAGAGTAGGATTGTTAGGAGGCAGCGGGGTGTACGGCTGGGGTGGCAGAGCCCATGCACCAGCAATCGCAGCATTGCCAGAGTACGAACTAGTCGCTGTAGGCACTTCAAATCCGGAAACGGCTGCAAAGGCGGCTCAAGACTTAAACGCCCCTTATGGTTATAGTGACTACCGAGAGCTTATCGCTAATACCGAAGTCGATTTAGTAAGCGTCAGTGTCAAGGCACCTCTACACTACGACATGACTGTCGCAGCTCTTGAAGCAGGAAAGTCAGTTTTCACAGAGTGGCCGTTGGGAGCAAACTCCGAAGAAGCAGCTAAAATGACTAACCTAGCTATAAGCAAAGGCTTGCCCAACATTGTGGGTCTCCAGTCTCGGGTATCACCCGGCTTATTACACCTAAAAGAGCTAATAGACACCGGTTACATAGGGACTCCTTTAAGTTGCTCAATGACCATGTTCCTAACTGGTAGAGAACGCGACAGTGTAAACGCTTGGGAAGGAGATAGGAAACAAGGGGGTAACGTACTTACCATTCACGGAGGGCACTCGTTAGACGCTATTGCGTTCTGTATTGGGGACTTCACTGAATTATCAAGCTACTTAACAACCCAAGTCAAGAAATGGCATGTTCAAGACACCAAAGAAGACGTTGTGGTAGATGCTCCAGACAATATTTTGGTAAACGGCATTTTAGAAAGTGGATGTGTGGTATCCGCACACATAGGTTCCACGCCAGGGCCAGCTTCAGGTTGGCGCATACAAGTATTTGGATCGGAGGGTAGTTTGTTAGGTTTATCTACACTAATGCTTCAATACGGAGATATATCCTTATACGGTGCACGCAAGGAAAAAGTAGGGGATTCCTACCGATATCTAGGAAGCGGAGCGTTTGAGGAAATATCCATCCCAAATAAGCATCGTTTTGTGCCTGATTCGGTACCGGATGGGCCACCGCTAAACATAGCGCAACTTTACAGACGATTATCCAATAAGATTCTTTTTGATAAGCCAGTACAACCGGATTTCGAACATGCACTAAAGCATCATAGATTGATTGATTCAATCCAAGATGCCGCAGAAACCGGGAAAGTAATCAAACTGTAAATAAGGGCTAAAGCTCCATCAAATGTGAAGTATCCATGAATTTGGTGACCAGTTCCGGGCCACTCTTGGTTATTAAGACTGCGTCCTCTATATGATATCCCGCTTTTCCTGGCCAACGAACCCTAGTTTCTACAGAAAAGAACATACCAGGTTCAAGAGGAGTGTGATCATCACCTGCAAGCATTGGTGTTTCATGAATTGCGTAGCCTACTCCATGACCGGCAAATGAAAGAGAGAAAGATATTTCGACTTCCTTGTAACCTTCAACAGCTACTTCGAACACTTCGCTAGCAAGTGTTCCGGGAGTCATACTTTTTATCGTCGCTTGGTGCACTTGAGAAATTCTTCGATATATAGATTTCTGTTCCTCTGTTGCCTTTCCCAAAACAGCAGTGCGGGCAACATCCGAGTAATACCCTGAGAAATATCCTCCACAATCCGTTTTTACCAAGTCTCCTGGCCGAATACGGTAATCAGTAGGGTCTGGGTGAGCATGCCCAGAATTGGGTCCGGTAGTCAAATAAAGGAAGGCCGGTAGTTCTGCACCCCCACGGAGAATTTCACTGCCTAAACGCGCAACTAATTCTGACTCCACATCCCCTGGTTTAATTGCAGAGTAAGTCTCCATCAATGCGCGTTCAGTAGCAATGGCTGCCCTCTTCAAAACTTCGATTTCTGATTCACTCTTGACCATACGAGCGGATGCAAATTGAGCTTCGCTTGATTCAAACTTCGCTTCGGGCAAAGCGGCAACAAGCTGCTCATAATAGTCAACACTAAGATATGTCGGCTCATAGCCAATCCGACCAGCCGTCAATCCTTTTTCTTCAAGTACCTCAGCTAGAACATCAATCGGCGACTTATATCCTTGCACGTACCCTCTTATGTCTTCTATCCAGCTCTTCTCCCTGCAATAGCCCTCCTCTTGCGTGGCGACTATCAAAGTTGGAGACCCTTTCTTAGGCATCACTACCAAAGCTAGCCTGTCGCGAATAGACCGCTGTGTCCAGAGCAATACTCCAGAAGCATACGGGGCATTTTCTGGAGACATCGCAACCACCGCATCAAAATCGCTGTTTTCTATTTCACGCCTAAGCGCATCCAGATTTCCTTCGACACGAGCCATGAGGTCCTCCTTAACTAAACTAAATATTTTATGAGTGTTAGGGTACCTTAATTAAGCATTCAAACAACAGACATAAGTTATCTGATGCTAATCGTATCTGTCATTCGTACCTAAGAGCTTCGGAAGGAGTTATCTTAGATGCCTGCCTTGCAGGAAGTAAAGTATTTAACAATGAGAACAATAAGGTTATAAATACGATAAGCATAATATTCGAAATCGGGACCGAAAATGTCATCCCTGGGGACTCTTTGCTTATAGATTTAAATATGTTCCACGCTATCAAAGATCCAAGACCCACTCCAATCAAAGAGCCGAGTACAGCAACAAATCCTGATTCCATCAGTAGTTGCAGCTGTACCATTCGCGCCTTATATCCAATCGCGCGTAGCATCCCTACTGATTGACGCCTTTCAACTACCGCACGAAAGGCAACGACACCAAGCGCTGCCACACCAACTAATAGTCCTAGACCCATGAAACCTTGGAAAAGCTGGTTGAACGCATTCCCTTGGGCTCGTTCTTCAGAAATCACTTCGCCGATGGAACGAGCCCTCATGCCATTATCAATAAATGTTGTCTCAAGCAACCGAGTTATCTCTCCAGCTCTCGAAGGATCAGAAAGCATAAATTTGTACTCAACGAACGGCACTGGTTTGTCTGACAATTCCTGAAGCACCGAATGGTGCATATATATGTCTGTGCTAGGATTTTCGAAACTGTCTGCGAATTGATCAAGAACACCCACAACCGTGCGTTTAACTAATGCATCCTCTACACCCTGTCCTATTGGAGGCCTTATAGTTATATCTATGCCACCAAACTCTCCCCTTTCCTCAGGTTTAATTCCTTCGATCCTGAAAACAGAGTCTCCTTCTGGTGGCCCCCAGTCGTCTGTAGCCCCTATCACTCTGGCACCCACAATCGCAAGTTTGGGATCTGCTGAAACCGATGCCCAGATCTCCCTCGAAGTGCTGCCATACGATGGATCCCAATGTGTTAATTGATATGTATTATTAGTTATCCAAGCTTCGTCAGAAGCCCGAATTCGAGCCCGTTTGTATAAAGCAGGCCCTCCGTCATCCTGGCGTACCTCTACCGGCAGCCTCGCCTGCGCGCTGATCACCTCAAAGTCTGAGGCGGACAAACTTTTACCTTGAGATTCTATAACTGCCCATGGATCGTCTATCGGCAATTCAGACTTTATAGTCCCCCTTATGTCAAAACCTCCAGAGGCCTTGTCTGGATTATCCTCAACCACATTTCCAAGGTTGGTAAGGATAGCGAAAATCATCATCGTGAAAATCACTAGCGAGAACATAGCTAGGGTCAATCCAGTCCGTAGTCTAGCTGAAATTGGATATGCGATAGCCATCTTAATCACTGGTCTCAAGCTACCCCATCGGCCAATAATCTTGGAAACTATCCAAACCAATACATCTGCATTGTGCATCACTATCCAAACCACTGCCGCTACTAAAGATACTCCCGAAAGAATAAACATTTCCGGGCCTCCCTCCAACTCTCCAGTGATGCCATCTAATGCATCAAAAGGAAGACCAAAAAATATCAACAAACTTATTCCTATAAACGTCATGGATATCCGTTTTTGTAACTCTTCTCTATATCCACAGTATGCAATTAAACGACGGATTATTAGTCCTAGGGAAATTATTGCTACGGTGGCTCCAGTAGTAACCATAGCGGCATTATCGTAAGCGAAGCCTTCAATGCCTTTTTCAGGGTCAAAACCACCCAAAGTCATTAACGCTCCAACAGGCAACAAAGGCCATCCCGAAGCAAGCCAAGGCTGCACCCACTTGAATAACTTCCAAGCTAAAGTGGCTATCCAGGGAACAACAAGAAACAAACTCAAGAGCCCCAATACTCTCAGGAATACACCCTCACCAGACCTCCACATTCGCCAAGTATCGTAACCGAAGGTTAAAGGGCCAATAACCCACTTCAAAACTGTCTTGGTCCTTTGCCAAAAACTCGGTATTTCTTCAGAAACGAATTCCTGGCTAAGTCCTCTAATAGCTACCACTATGTTCAATTTACTTACCCTAAATGCAGAGACACCAACTGTGAGTGCGGTAAGTACGAACCCAGCCGAGAATGCTACTAATACAGATCGCGGGGTGACTGAAAAGAAAAATGTGACGTCATCGCTGTCTGCAAACGCCCTAATCATCATCTGCATCAGCAACATGCTTGCCAAAATCCCAAAGCCAGTCCCTACTACAGAAGCACCCAACGAGTAAACTAGTCCCTCATATGTAAACATCTGTACAAGATGCCTACGTTTCATACCTATGGCCCTTGCTATACCCATCTCAGTCGTCCTGGAAGCCGCGAGCATAACAAATACCAAGAAAATCAGCAGGAGACCCACAATTATGGAAAAGGAGCCAAAGATAGTAAAGAACATCACTATTACCGAACTTATAACCTCTGCGAACTCTAAGCTTCGATTCTTGATCGGATCAACATTCAATTCCACCAATCCTGATACCGCCAGCATCAAGTTCTGAGCCACTACAGGATCTTCAATCTCCTCAGTGAGTCCCATAATTGCCCCGAGTATAGCCTGGTCAGTGGCTAATATTATGAAACGTTCTGAGGGGGTATCTGCATCAAGTTCTGACAAAAAGTCGGTCCGTTCGTTCTCGCCGTCTTGTTCGCTTGAATCTGATTGGCGCTTACTAAATTCGGATTTTAGAGCTTCGAAAACTTCCTCGCTTCTTAATATCCTGAACAGTTTATCCACTGCATCATCGTTAGCTAGCGCCACCTTGAGAGTATTGGTCACTGCTTCGGATATATCCTCACTGTGTGTTACTCCTTCGACAACGTAATCGCCCTTAACCGATATCTCAATCATTTTGTAACCCTGTCTGTCAAGAATCCGCTTTAGCGTTTCGACGTTAAACAAGGCCGATGAACGAACAGACTGCGTTCCAGCAATCAACCCAACCGGCTCTGCTATATCTATAATTTCGTGTTTGCTTCTTCCGGATGAGGAAACCAAAATTATTCGGTCTCCAACGTCTACATCAAGCTCATTTGCCATTGGTCTATTGATAATAGTCTTGCCATCTTTAAGGGCGGTAATGTCCATTGGCTCTTCCTGATCTGCTTTATACAAAGAGCCGTTATTAAAACCGTTTAGGGAGTCAAGCGTTACACCAACAACCGCAGCACGGGAAATGGTTCTGTTGGTGCTCTCACTTATCACAGGCATGTTCTCCCGTATTAATGGAAGTACGCCGTCAACACGATCTTCATCCTTCAAATGAGACCTGACGTTACCTAGCATATCGTCTGAAATATAGTTGTCACCAAATCTGGAAGACACAGGTGACGTTAATCTAATATCTGTTTCTCCAAGAGAATAAAGTGCCTGAAGACGAATCCCCTTATTGATAGAATCGCCAATCCCAAGGGCAGCCATGATTATCGTAGTCCCGAGCATCAACCCGAGTATAATTAGTAGGGTTTGTGCTTTCCGCCGTGGTAGGTTTCGAAGAGCGAGTTTGACTAAAACACGGTTGCGAAGTCCTAATACAAATCCGCCAGCGAGAATTATCCCCATCAAACCAGACAGCCAGATAGCCAAATCATTCATCGGAATGCCAAATAGCTTCTCCACTCGTCTATCCTATGTTCAACCGACCCGCGCTCAGCTAGGTCTCCTATTAGTAGCCTTTTTGCCATCTCCAATAATCACGCCGTCACTCATCTGGACAATGCGATCTGCAAGTTTACCCACATCATCAGAATGAGTTACTAACACAAACGTCTGTCCATGTGCTTTGTTTAACTGTTTAAGCAAGTCCATGATTTCCAAAGCATTTGCGGAATCCAGGTTCCCGGTAGGTTCGTCTGCCCAAACTATAGCGGGGTCATTTGCAAGCGAACGTGCAATAGACACTCGTTGCTGTTGACCTCCAGACAACTCAGCTGGTAGGTGATCAAATCTATCACCAAGCCCAACAAGAGAAAGCTTCTCTTTTGCCTTTTCCCTAGCCTCTTTCTGTGATGCACCTGCTAGAATTAACGGCAATTCCACGTTTTCCAATGCCGAAAGCACCGGTAAGAGGTTGTAGGATTGAAAAACAAACCCCATATATTTGGCCCTATACTCACTTAAGGCGTCGTCGGACATTGTGCGCAGGATATGGCCTGCAATACTTACATCGCCAGAGTCTACTGAATCAAGGCCTGACATGCAGTTTAGAAGGGTCGTTTTGCCACACCCAGACGGTCCCATTATGGCAACCATCTCACCTTTCCTTATGTTAAGGTTGATTCCATTAAGAGCCTGCACAGCTATCTTACTAGTGTTATAGGTCTTAAATACGTTCTCTGCAGTGGCGATTAAGTTAATTTCACTACTCATCTTCCCTATAATTGTAATCTGAGGTAGATAGAAAGTGAAGTGTGCTGTATAAATAAATATGTGTACCGTGTTGATAAAGAACGAATTTGTCTTATTGTTACGATTGATTAAAATCGAGTATCCATAAACTATGGTAAATGCGAAATGAAGAACGCTATTGAACTTATACAGGAACAAGGTCAGTCGATCTGGTATGATAACGTACGACGCGGCTTGATAGATTCAGGCGAATTAGCCAAGATTATTGCTGATGGGGTCACTGGGCTTACATCTAACCCCACAATTTTTGAAAAAGCTATAGTAGGCAGCTCCGATTATGATACACCAATTACTAGCCTGCTAAGTTCCAAGATTTCAGTAGACGAGATTTACGAACGCCTGGTCACTGATGACATTAGACGTACCGCAGACCTATTACGACCAGTTTATGAAAGTACCCATGGCGAAGACGGATACGCATGTCTTGAGGTCAGCCCAAGACTTGCTCATGACACAAACGGAACAGTGGATGAAGCAAAACGACTGTTCTCTCTTCTCAACGTACCAAATGTAATGATCAAAGTACCCGCGACACCAGAAGGTATACCTGCAATACGTGAACTTATTGGTGCAGGAATAAACGTAAACGTGACACTCATATTCTCCCTACTCGCGTACGGTAAAGTCATGGAGGCCTATATTAACGGGATTGCGGATTATGTTGCGCGCGGAGGGAAGCCTGCTGATGTAGCTTCCGTAGCTTCGTTCTTCGTTAGCAGAGTTGACACCTCCGTAGATGTAATCTTGCAAGAACTTCTAGATTCAGGACAAGAAAGCGTAAAGACCCTATTAGGAAAAACCGCAGTATCTAACGCTAAACTAGCGTACAGGGATTTCAAATCGAAGTTTGGACAAGATCAGTTTTCAATACTTAGAAAAGCTGGAGCTAGGCCCCAAAGGCCCCTTTGGGCCAGCACTAGCACCAAGAACCCTGCCTACAGTGACCTGTTATACGTAGAATCACTTATCGGATTAGATACAGTAAACACTATGCCGCCAGAGACACTTTCAGCTCTACTAGATCATGGACAAGTCACACACACTATAGAAGAAGGTCAAAAAGAGGCTGAAGAACATATTGATAACTTGGAAGCATCCGGGGTCAATATGGCTGCTGTGACTGATGAATTACTAGCGAGTGGAGTAAAGTCCTTTAGTGACTCTTTTGAAACTCTAATGGTAAAGCTCGCGGAGAAAATGGAGAAGCTAGCCTAAAAGAGACCGATCATGGTTGAAGATCAAAACAACCTGAGCTTTAGTATAGGACGATACTCAGGAGACGTTCAAAGAACATTAGCTGCTTTAGAGGCAAGTGACGTTCTTGCCAGAATCTGGGCGAAAGATCACACGATCTGGAAATCAGATCCCGCGGAAATCAATAATAGGCTTGGGTGGCTGAACATCAGTGAAGAAATGCTAGAAAATGTTCAGAGTCTGGAAAATTACTCATTGGAAATTCGCAAAGCAGGTTATCGTCACATCATCTTATTGGGTATGGGAGGAAGCAGTCTAACTCCAGAAGTCATCCAATTAACTTTCCAAGCCAACGAGGGCTATCCTGAACTAATAGTTCTCGACACTACGGTTCCTGAGTCTATACAGCGCATCAAAAATATGATTAACCCTAAAACGACTCTTTTCATAGTCTCTTCAAAATCCGGGACTACATTGGAGACAATGTCTAACTATCGCTACTGGCGAAAAATTGTCGAAAACGATATTGGAAAAGACAAGGCAGGTCAAAACTTCATAGCCATTACTGACAAAGGCAGTCCGCTTGAAAAACTCGGTGCTCAACACGACTTTAGCAGGATTTTTCTTAACAACGTCGAGGTCGGAGGCCGCTACTCTCCATTTTCCTATTTCGGCCTTCTGCCGGCAGCGCTCATAGGTACAGATATAAAACAATTGCTATTTAGGGCTAACAAAATACGCAATCACTCAGATCTCCTACTAGGCGCCGTAATTGGCACTCTAAATCAAAATGGACATGACAAGCTAACCATCGTGGCTTCACCTAATATAAGAAGCTTGGGGCTCTGGATCGAACAACTGGTCGCCGAAAGTACCGGCAAGGAAGGAAAAGGTGTAATACCCGTCAATTATGAACCTTTGGTTAATCCTAAGCATTACGGAAACGACCGGTTGTTTGTCTATCTCCGCCTTGAAGGTGATCAGAACCAAGAAACAGATGACGCAATGACCAATATCAAATTAGATGGGCACTCATTGATTCAAATAAACCTCGATGACAAGCTGGATATCGGGACAGAGTTCTTTAGATGGCAATTCGCCACTGCAGTAACAGCCACCATAATTGGTGTCCATCCATTTGACCAGCCCCACGTAGATCTCACTAAATCTGAAACAGAGGGAATATTGCAATCTAGCAAACTGCCCGATATCAAGACTGACACATCATTGAGGGAAATGCTAGACAAGAGTGTCCCTGGAAATTACCTAGCAATAATGGCTTACCTGCAACCAAATGAGGACATTGAATTGGCCATTTCAAAACTCAGGAAAAGGGTTGTGGAGAAATATCAAGTAGCTACCACTTTCGGATATGGTCCGAGGTTTCTTCATAGTACGGGGCAAATGCATAAGGGCGGCCCATCTTCAGGTATTTTTCTGCAATTGACCAGCGAAGCTGATGTAGATCTTCCTATACCCGACCAAGCCTACTCTTTCAGAAAGCTATTAGATGCACAAAGATTAGGTGACTTTCAAGTGCTCAAGAAAATCCATCGACCCATATATTCCTACGACCTTTCCAATAACAGTTCTGAAGGGATATATAAGCTAATCGAGTCTATAAACTAACAACTTGCTGATATGAATGTCTAAAAAAGCAATTTGTTCAGTTTAATTAACTATAGGAGAAATTAGATGAAGATAGGCATTGTAGGCCTAGGTCGAATGGGGGGGAATATTGCACGTCGCTTGATTAACTCAGGTCACGAGGTAGTCGGTTATGACGTGGATGGGAAAGCACTAAGCCAACTCGAAAATACGGCTTTTACTCCCACTCAAACGGTGGCAGCTTTAAAACAAACGCTGGAGAGTCCAAGAATTGTATGGATATCCGTCCCAGCCGGAGATCAAACCGAAGAAATTTTTGATACTCTCAGTCATTTGCTTGAGCCCGATGACATTGTGGTGGATGGAGGCAACTCATACTACAAAGACACTCAACGCCGTAGTCTAACGCTTAGCTTAAAAAATATACATCTACTGGATGCGGGCACTAGTGGAGGCATTTGGGGGCTAGAAAACGGCTACAGCTTGATGGTAGGCGGAGATATAGGCATATTTAAACAGGTAGAGCCAATTTTTCAGGCGCTCGCCCCATCGAGCACCAGCGGCTACGGCAGAATAGGGCCTTCAGGCAGTGGTCATTTCGCCAAAATGGTACACAACGGGATCGAATACGGAATGATGCAATCCTATGCTGAAGGATTCGAGATCCTTAAAGCGAAAGAGTCCATGTCATTAGATTTGGCCCAGATATCAGAAATATGGCGACATGGAAGTGTAATCAGATCGTGGTTGCTTGATCTTGCAAACGCAGCCATAGCTGAAGATGGGGACCTATATAATGCTAAGGCTTACGCAGACGACTCAGGAGAAGGTCGATGGGCCGTCCAAGAATCTGTGGATCTCGAAGTGCCAACACCAGTTATTACAGCATCACTTCAAAGAAGGTTCGGTTCACGCCAAAACAATTCGTTTTCACTCAAACTTATTGCCGCATTGCGAAATAAGTTTGGTGGACATGACAAATAACAAGACCATGACTCCAAATCCTCAAAGAGCTCATATATACGTAAGTGAAGCTGACCCAGGCTATCTCGCGAGTGAACTACTGTTAGATTTGTCAGAAAAGTCCGTGAGGTCCAAGGGATACTTTGCAATCGCCCTTTCAGGAGGAAAATCTCCGCAAGGTCTCTATTGCCTATTAGCATCCGAGACATTCAAGTCACACATTTCTTGGAATAAGTGGATGGTTTTTTGGGGTGATGAGCGAACTAGTGATACTGAGTTAATCACTAGTAACTACAAAGTAGCGAATGAAACATTGTTAAGTCGAGTACCTATCCCTAAAGCGCAAATTTATCGAATCCCCAGCGAAATCAGCCCTGAAAAGGCAGCAAATTACTATTACCAAAAAATGTGTGAGGCGTTTGGTGCCTCAGATCCAGTGTTCGACCTAATTCTCTTAGGTATGGGCGAAGATGGACACACCGCATCTCTTTTTCCAAATACAGATGCGCTCAATGCAAGAAAATCAAATGTCGTGGCCAGTTGGGTTCCTAGTTTGAAAACAACCCGAATCACATTCACTCTGCCATTGATAAACAACGCAAAGAATGTATTTTTTTTGGTTAATGGAAAATCCAAAGCTATGATGGTAAAAAAAGTGCTTCAACCAGAAAAAACAGATCCTGCTATGCCCGCCTCTCTCGTTCAGCCAATTAGTGGGGAGTTGTATTGGTTCATGGATAGCCTGGCATCAGCGCACTTAAAATAAAATATCGGGCTGTCCAGAGATATGCAATTCTGACCTCTAAACCTTCCTCATCTCCTTAGACAAATAACTCCATCCACCAGTTAGAACTACTCCAGCAGCCGCAGTCACAAATACGGCGTTTCCTGGTCCAAGCCACTCGGCCAAGCCCCCCAAAATTAGAGTGCCCAACGGCATAACACCAATAAACATGCTCATTATCCCCATAACTCGTCCCCGAATTTTCTCCTCAGTGGCAAGCAAAAGCATAGTAGCCTGCATAGCACCAAATCCAGACATGCCAATACCAGCAATCAAAAGTGCCAAGAATGAAATTGGATAATCAGTAGACAATCCAAAAAATGTCAAAGAGACCATTCCGATCATTGCTCCCAAATAGTAATAGCGCGACTTTCGATCTATATTTCTTCGGGAAGCAATAAACATTGAACCAAGTATCGACCCAATACCTTGAGCAGCACCCAGTGCACCCATTGCTGTCGGACTGACTAAAAGGACCTTCTCTGCAAAAACTGGTATCAGGGTACGGTGCGATGGGAATGCCAAGTTGAGGATAACTGATACCCCAACAACCCCTATAAGAGCTCTACTTCCCATCATTGCGCGAAAGCCTTCGGCAACAATTGTTAAGATTGAACTGTATCTTACAGGCACTAACTGCTGTTTCCTCGGAGGCCTTATAAATGAAACTAACACTAAAGAACAGGTGTAAAAAGTAGCTACGGTAAGGTAGCACCAACCAACATTCTGAAAACCCACCTCTGTAGTAAACTCTAGGATTAACCCACCAATAAATGGTCCGATCATAACTCCAGTAGTGTGCCCCATTTGATCTAGGGCAAAAGCAGTATGTAGCGATTCCCTGTTCACTAAATCAGCAACAAACGTGCGTCGTGCTACTTGGTCCAAAGTGTGAGCAGTTCCGATCAACAAACTGAACGCCAATATGTGCCAATGAACAATCAGCTCGGAGAAAACCAGTATTCCTGCGAATCCGGCCAGCAACGCATTGGCCGCGAATACCCATAGTAAAACGTGTTTCCTATTCACAGCGTCAGCGACTATTCCACTAATAACTCCTCCTAACAACATAGGTGCAGTAAATGCTACTCCCACTAAAGCGGTCTGAAATGCCGAGTCAGTTAATTTCAGCACCATGTATCCGGAAACCAACATCCACATCCATCTTGCCATTTGCAATCCGGTCTCAGCAGGCCACAAAAATCGGTAGTTACGGTCGCCCAGCACTTGGAATATCGGTAGCTTAAGTTCGGTTTCTAACTTGGGTTCAGTAGGTTTTACTTCTTCCAGATACAAATATGTGCACCTTAATTATTAAGCGTTTATTGGATGCATAAATCATATTCTTAACTTTTAGAAAGTCCATACCCATTAACTATTAATTCAGCAATTTTCCAGTTTTGTGAGGACAGAATTTATGATAAGCTTCGAACTAGATTTACTAAACAGTAAATCAGGCAAATTTCGGAGGTACCCAGTGGGCAATTACGAACCGAACATCGTCCTTTCGAATAAAGAATATAATGTAGTAGGGACACGGCCAGAAAGGCACGACGCGCTAGATAAGGTGACTGGCTCAGCAAACTACAGTGCAGACATACACCTGCCAGGAATGCTTCAAGGACGTATCCTCAGAAGTCCCCATGCCCATGCAAAGATTCTCTCCATAGACACAAGCAAAGCTGCTGCTCTGGACGGAGTAAAAGCCGTTGTTACAGCAGCTGATTTACCCAAGCTATCTTCTCTTGCCGTAGATCTAGGCGAAGGTGCTTTAAGTAACAGAGCGTACGTGAGCGAGAACTGTTTGGCTAGGGACAAAGTACTTTACAAGGGACACGCGTTGGCAGGGGTAGCTGCGATAAGCTCAGAAATTGCCGCCGAAGCCCTGGAACTCATAGATGTAGAATATGAAGTCCTTCAACCCGTTATGGACGGTAAGGAAGCAATGAAATCCAATGCACCTATACTTCACGAACGCCTTGTTACCAAAGGCGGCCCTGGAGCGACGGGAACACTTAGTGAAGGGGAAGATGGAGTACCAACAAATATTGGGAACCACTTCGAGTACACACTTGGGGACATAGAGAAAGGGTTCGCTGAAGCAGACATTATCGTTGAACGGGAGACACACACGAAAGCGGTTCACCAAGGCTACATAGAACCACATTCCGCAACTGTAGATTGGAATGCCAGCGGACAAGTTACCATATGGTGCAGCAGTCAAGGCCAATTTCAGGTAAGAGAGCAAAGTGCACTGATACTAGGCATCTCAGTTTCCAAGATTCTAGTGGTGCCTTTGGAAATAGGCGGGGGGTTTGGTGGAAAACTAAGTGTGTACCTTGAACCTGTGGCGGCCCTTCTTTCCAAGAATTCCGGACGCCCCGTGAAGATTACTATGTCTCGGGCAGAAGTTTTTGAAGGGTCCGGCCCAACAGCAGGAACTAGCATATTGATGAAAATCGGTGCTACTAAAGACGGCAAGATAACCGCTGCAGATACAACTATGATATATGAAGCCGGAGCATACCCTGGTTCCCCACTAAACGCTGGCTGCAATTGTATATTCGCTCCTTACGATATACCCAACGCCCATATTGAAGGGTATGACGTAGTGATCAATGCTCCAAAAACTTCAGCATACCGTGCGCCAGGAGCCCCTGCAGCAGAGTTTGCAGCTGAGGTGGTCATAGACGAACTATGTGAGAAACTTAATATCGACCCGATAGAGTTCAGAAGAATTAATGGTGCAAAGGAAGGAACCCGACGTGTAAACGGTCCTCTATTCCCAAAGATCGGATTCTTGGAAGTTCTTCAAGCTGCAAAGGACCACGATCACTACAACACCCCACTAAAAGGACCAAACAGGGGTAGAGGTCTTGCAGTTGGTTTCTGGGGAAACGGCACTGGGCCAGCAAGTGCCAGCGCAAGCGTTAACCCAGACGGCACCATAAGTTTGGTTGAGGGATCTCCAGACATTGGAGGCTCTCGAACTGTGGCCGCAATGCATGTAGCAGAGGTTTTAGGAATCGAATCTAATGATGTGAAACCACAAGTCGGCGATACTGACTCAGTCGGCTACACTTCATCCACTGGTGGTAGCAGTGTTGCATTCAAGACAGGCTGGGCCTGCTATGAAGCAGCTCAAGACGTTAAAAGACAGATGATAAGTAGGGTAGCCACACTATGGAACGTCAATGAGAAGGACATAGAGTACAAAGACGGAACCTTAACTCACAACTCAGATACTGCCCTTAAGATTACTTTCAAAGATTTGGCCGGACAGGTGAACTCCTTGGGCGGCCCCGTTATCGGAAGGGCAGGCGTAAATCCGAGAGGTGCAGGAGGCGCCTTCGCAGCACATATCGCAGATGTTGAGGTAGACCCAGAAACTGGCAAAGTAACCATATTGAGATACACAGCGATTCAGGACGTCGGAAAAGCAATTCACCCTACCTACGTAGAAGGACAAATACAAGGTGGAGCAGTTCAGGGTATCGGCTGGGCGCTGAATGAAGCTTACTATTTCAATAAAGACGGCCACATGATGAACGCAACTTACTTGGATTACCGTATGCCCACTTCCCTCGATTTACCTATGATTGATACCGTTATAGTAGAGGTTCATAATGACGGGCACCCATTCGGTGTTAGAGGCGTAGGTGAAGTACCTATAGTCCCACCTCTAGCAACCCTAGCTAATGCCATCCACGATGCAACACAACAGCGTATTTACGAGCTCCCTATGTCTCCAGAAATTGTTTTAACCGCCATGAAAAATGGGAACAACGGTCATAAATAAATATATATGGCTGCAGTCTGGATACCCTCATTATTACGTGACCTTTCAGGTGGAAGTAGCCGAATAAGAGTCGCAGGTGTAACCGTTAGACAGGTTATAGACAACCTAGACGCACAATTTCCGGGGATTAAGAGTCGCCTCGTAGAGAATGGTCAGCTTATGCCAGGAATTTCAGTGATAGTCGACAATGAACAAAGCCAATTGGGCCTTTCAGAAAGAGTCCAGGACGAAACTGAAATACACTTCTTACCTGCTATAGGTGGTGGCAAAAAATAACCTGTACAAATTTTCAGCGGATTACGTCCTTCACACATTCTAATTAAATGTAATAGAGGAGCATATTTTGATTAGGAGTTTCAGAGGAAAAACACCAAAAATTCATCCAAAGGCATTTGTCAGTGAATTCGCCTACGTAATCGGCGATGTAGAAATCGGCGAAAATTCCAGCATTTGGCCAGGAACGGTAGTCAGAGGAGATGGAGACAAGATTACTATAGGTAAAAATACTAACGTGCAAGATAATAGTGTTATCCACTCAGGAACTATAGGAAACGGCGTAACAATAGGGCACAATGTTACATGGCATGGTACTCGACTTGGAGACAACTGCTTAGTAGGAAATGGAGCCACCGTGAATAGCCGTGTGGAAGTGGAAGACCTCTGCATAGTCGCATCAGGCGCTGTTGTTCTTCCTAACGAAAAAATAGATAGTGGAAGTTTCATGGCAGGAGTTCCCGCAACCCTTCAAACCAAAGTTACTGAACGTCACGAAAGTATGATAAAGGGTAATGCTCTTGGCTTGGTCAGGCAAGCACAATTCTACAAAGAAGAGGGATTAGAGTAGACATGCTTCCGATGCAAATGAACCCGGCCGGATCCTGAAGCACTAGATCCTAAATATCTCACCTTGACCTGTATAAGTGTCTGGATATAATGGCGTTGTTTTACAAGTGAAAGTTAGGGAGGCCTAAATGGCAACGGAACAAACGTTTGAAGAATTAGTACAAGAATTCATTTCCAAATCTAAAGACCTTATTGGAACCGAGTCAGATGAAAATCTACCACCATGGCACCCCTCACCTTTTGATAGAGAGGGGCCGCCGTATGAATTCTCACAACGAATAACCCCTGAATTCATCTCTAAATACTCACTCACTATTGGGGATGACAATCCACTTTACACTGATCCAAATTATGGAAAGAAAACAAAGTACGGATCTCAAATAGCCCCAGGCCCCGTCTTGGCACTAGTCAGATATCCTTCGGTACACGGTGCGACAAAGCCAGGAGGCTATCCACTTGCTAACTTCATCTCGGGATCAGCTTGGGAATTCTTCGACGTGATACATGCAGGCTCAAAGTTCCGTTCCTCAAA
>CAZBMS010000020.1:0-26029 GCA_964493125.1 uncultured Dehalococcoidia bacterium
ATATCAAGCGGATTCCTGCGGCTACAATAACACCCTCAGGCGTGCCACCTATTCGAATGGAAATAGGTGGCACGCCGTTGTAAATTTACAATAATATAAAATAAGGTTGTTAATAGGATCGTAGTAAGGAGAGTCTACTATAAACATAAAAGAGCTTCCGCCAGCAGTTCAGGTGGATAATTTATCGATCGAATTTAATGGCGTCCGGGTGCTTGACGACGTCTCCTTCAAGATTGATCACGGCCTACTGGTGGGAGTGGTAGGGCCGAACGGCGGAGGTAAAACCACGCTTTTCAATGCCATACTAGGGCTTATCTCACCAGCAAACGGAAGCATAAGAATCCACGGTCTCCCTTTCTCTGAAATAAGAGGTGAATTAGCTTATGTGCCGCAGCAAGAAAGTGTGAACTGGCTCTTCCCCCTTACAGCATATGACGTTGTTATGCTAGGCCGACAGAGAAAGATAGGTTGGCTGCGCAGGCCGTCTAATGAAGACAAAAAAATTGTGAGTTCATGTTTGGAAAGAGTGGGGTTGCAAGAAAGAGGCCTAGATCTAGTTGCTAATCTCTCTGGAGGGCAACGCCAGCGAATATTTATTGCCCGGGCACTGGCCCAAGAAGCCCACACCCTACTATTAGACGAAGCGTTTTCAGGAGTTGATGTCGCATCTCAAGAAGGACTCGTGGAAATATTACGATCATTAGCCAATGAAGGAAAAACAGTGTTGATGGTAACTCACGACCTAACCAACCTATCAAAGCGCTTTGATATAGCCCTTTGTATAAATCAACATGTCTGTGCTTGCTGTCCACCTAGTGAAGCATTCACCCCATCTGTACTAGAAGAACTGTATGGTTCACATGGAATGTCTTTAATTAATGAACTGGGGAAAGCTTGATTGGATAACATAATTAACCTTATATTTGATCCTCTTCAATACGGATTCATGTTGCGTGCCCTTGCAGCATCAATACTGATTGGAATAATTTGCCCAGTTATAGGGAGCTATGTAGTAACTCGAGGGCTCGCTTTCATGGGAGACGCTATTGCCCATGCTGTATTGCCTGGCTTGATTATAGGATTTCTGATAGGTATCAGCCCACTCGTATCAGCCATTCCTGTAGGACTACTTATAGCTTTCCTGATCGGGTATTTGAGTAAGAAAACAAGGCTCAGCGAAGACACATCTATTGGCATACTTTTTGCTGGATTCTTCGCGTCTGGACTCATAATATTAAGCCTAACCAACAGCATCAATATAAGCCTTTCAGACATCTTGCTGGGGCAGGTATTGGGCGTTTCTCAAGTCGACATAGTAATCACCGGGGTACTAACAATAGTTGTCCTTACGACGTTGATAGCGCTTCACAAAGAATTGGTATTTGCTGGGTTCGACCCACAAGGAGCATCAGTTATCGGGCTGCCCACTAATCTTCTTGATTATCTCTTGTTAGGGATCACAGCAATAGTGATAATAGTATCCATACAGGCGGTAGGAGTGATATTGGTGATGGCTATGTTGGTAACGCCCGCAGCGACCGCCTACCTGTTAGCAAGAAACTTTAAAATGATGATGGTAATAGGAGCTATAATAGGCATTATTACCGCTAGCTTAGGGCTATATTCATCGTTTTATTGGAACTTCCCATCAGGGCCTGCGATGACACTTGTAACCGTCACGATATTCGCTATAACTGTCTTTTGCAAACGTATTATTAGAAATTGAGATTGTTCATATGAAGGTAACCGTAAAAACCTTTGCAGCCCTCCGGGACATTATTGGTTCTGCGAACGTTGAAATAGACGTCTCAAGTGACGCAACCGTACGCGAAGTTCTTAGAGTTGTTAATGAACTCTACCCCAAAATGGATAAGATTGCGTCGCAGATTATGATCGCTGTTAATATGGAATATGTTGATTTGGACCATACTGTGCATCAAAACGATGAGGTGGCTCTAATACCACCCGTTAGCGGAGGCTCAAAGTGATCCTCATAACTCACGAAAAGCTCTTAGTAGAAGATATAGTTTCGGAAACAAGAGGGGACGACAAGGGCGGAGTGGTTACGTTCCTCGGTACTATAAGAGATACTACAGATAACCATAGGGTCTTATATCTAGAATACGAGGCTTATGGACTCATGGCTGAAAAATTACTAAAAGAACTCGTTGCAGAAGTAGAACGTAAATCGCCTGACGTTCGGGCGTCTGTCGCACACCGGCTGGGTCGACTTGAAATCGGCGAGATTAGCATGGTAGTGGTAGTAGCCTCGCCACACAGGGCAGAAGCATTCAAGATCTGCAACTTCATGGTAGATCAGATCAAATCAAACGTCCCAATATGGAAAAAAGAGGTGTTTGAAACCGGTGAGGTTTGGGTAGGTCTGCAATCAAGCTCAGCCTAAACTATGAACTCACTACTTTTTTTCATGGCTCAACCATGTGACAATCTGCTGCCACAAGCGATCGTGATGGGTCCAGCTTAGATATCCCGGTGGACCCCAATGTGGCCCACAATCTGAAGCAAATGCTGCTGAGCGCCCCTTACCATAACTCCAAACTGTAAGGAACGGATCTTCACCAGCGATAGCTAATACGTCAGATCCTTTCTTAGCGATCACTCTGTTATAACCCAAGAAGGATGGCCACTCCCCAACAATATCCTTAACAACTGGATGGTCGGCTTGTATAACCTGTGGAACTATACCTTCTGGCACCTCCACACGGTCGTCTACTGTTCCGATTGTCACCGGCAGAGCATCTTCTACCTTAGTTCCACTATATCTCGCTGTTCCGTTTATTCCCTGGAAAGTCATATAACCACCAATCATCACTAATGATCCGCCGTTATACACGTAGTCATGTATAGCTTCCAGACGGTTGGGGGTCATCTGAGACTTAATAAAAGTGTCTGGGTGATGAAGAAGAGTATTGCTCCCACAGTCGCTAATCATTACCACATCGTAATTATTCAAAGAATCCACTGAAGAAGGGAAGTCAGTAGACACTAGATGGTTTGGCATATGGTGAACCTTGTGCCCTGCTCGATCTAGCGCAGCCTTTAGCCATTGAACTCCTTCTTCGTAACCACTAGTCACAAAACTATCAAATCCCTTTATGTGCACGGTATGTGTAACCCAAGACTCACCAGCAATTAATATATTCATACTCCTCCTAACGTACGCCCAGCAATCTTATTTTGAAGCCCAATGCCTCACTTAGCGCTACCATCTCCTGGAAAATGTCCCCGTACGCCACAGCAACATGATTACTCAAATAGTGAGCCATTAACGTCTCCTGTCCTATCCGTAAATCCGCTGCCATAAATGGCCATTCCCTAGTGGTGCCATTCCACCATTCGTCACGAACATCTGGGGGCAACTTCACTACCTCCCCTACCCCGATATCCATCCACAACTCATCTTCTTTGATGTATGCACGAGCCCAAGTTATATCACCGGGCAAACTTTCCCCAGCAAATGTCCCACCTGGTGTCGGGAAATATCCCGACGGTTGCCTGTAAGAATGAACACCCTTGAGAGTTTCGGCATCATGATTGAAAGCGTATGCACCAGAAGAACCCGAATTGAGAAGCAGCCAAATAAAACGCCCATCATGTTGAGCCCCCCAACGAACATCATGAAACATCACGGCTTGATGCAAGCCCTTAGCTTTAAGAAGCCTCTTCATCATCTCCATTGGCACAAGATTTCCCTGATCAGCCTCTGTAGCAGTCGCAATCGTGTCACCATTAGATTCTGGTCTACATACAGAGTTAAGTAGTCCTTCAGCAAAATCAGAAGGAGGCCTCAGTTTTATAAGGCCCAGTTGATATTGCCACCCCAAGCAATCAGCTTTGAACTCATCGATCAGATCGAGCGCTGTTAAGTAATCCCGCAACTGCTCTTTAGTGGCATTCTCATCGAAATCTTCTGCCCCAGTTTCCCGATAATGAAATTCCACACCGTTTTCAACTACAAACCGATATGCATCCTCAATGCGGCGATCTGTAACGTCTCTTCCACGATCGATCAACCAAGCCTGGTCAACCTTATGCTCTGTAAAGCCTATAGGGTTAAGTAAACGGGGACCAAAATAACCGTTGATCATTCCCATAGATGTGTCACCAAACATTAATGCCAGAACCCTCCTCGACCGTATACCTTCCTCTACTGACTTTGCAATCACTGCCGATTCAGGAGATACGTTAGCCTGATACGATAAATCGGCCTCGGGGTAACTTATGTTACCCGTTGAACACCACTCATCGAGCCTAGACATAAAATCCTCGTCAGTCGTCCAATCACCCGCATCAGTCCAAACCCTGGAAAATTTCCGATTAACACTCTCCAGGCATGCCCCAGTGTTAAGCAAACCTACAAGTCCCGGCCATTGACCAGAGAAATTGCTAGCAAGCAGTAACGGGGTATCCTTTCCGACCACACCATCAGTTGTATGCGGCCCATAAAGCCAGTGAGTACAAACACCGATTACTGGATCATCTATCGGACCCAGTTTTTCTATCGACTGATGAGGTTTACTTATAAAACCTTCCACACGATAGGGGGAATAGCCCAACTTCTTTAGTGCGTTCTCCATCTGCCTGGTTGCACCTTCTACTCCGGGGAGTGCCCATTCGTTTGGTTTGTCACGATAATCCCCGGGCCAAAACAGAGCGATTTTCTTGTTTGCCATAGCTATTTCACCTCTTTCAGATCATTAAGGTGAGCCATTAAGACTCCGTCGCTAAATTGCCTATAGACTTTTAAGTATATTTCGTAAACTTCATCATAGTGTTTAGTGTTGCGACTATTCGGTAAGTATGTCTGGTCGCCAATCCCACCCATATTTTCAGTGGGCACGCCTAATGCCATTGCTGCAAGCATCGCACTTCCAAGGGCAGACCCCTGGCTAGTCTTGGCAACTTTTATAGTCCTGCCAAGTACATCAGAAAAAACCTGCATCACAAGTGGATTTTGGTCAGGCATTCCACCTGACGCCCGGATTTCATGTATAGGAATGCCTGCCTTTTCGTACGCCTCGATAATTCTTTTTGTACCAAACGCCGCTGATTCAATCAATGCCCTGTAAATCTCCTCAGACTTAGTATCCAGAGTCAGCCCAAGGATGAGACCCTTCAAGTCAGATTTTTGAAGCTCTCTGCTTCCATTCCACCAATCTATTGCTATCAAAGACGTTGGAGTCTGAGATCCAACGTGAGGAATATTGAATTTGTCCGAGAACCAAGCAAGCATATCACCGAGAGCTGCCTGCCCAGATTCGTAGCCAACGAAACCAGGCAAAATCCCATCCTCAACCGCACCACACATGCCAGGGACATTTACCTCTTTACTGTCCAAGGTCAAGTGACACAAACTAGTGCCCATTACCATCAGCATCGATCCGGGCTTCATAATGCCTGCCGCCGGCACTGCTGCATGTGCATCAACAGTACCAACAGCAACCAGCGCATTCCCATAATTTGCTGCTCGTCCAGCCGTGGTGCCCACAGGGGCAACTTGAGCATCTATCTTATCTTTAGCAACACGCTCAAATTGAGGATTTACCGACCTAAAAAAATCTACTCCTGGAAAACCGTCCGTTTTATGCCACATCGCCTTGTAGCCAGCAGCGCAAGCATTTCTACTTTCTTTGCCAGTTAACTGCCAGACTATCCAGTCACCTTTTTCGATAAATCGATCTGCACAATGGAAAATATCTGGCGCCTCTTCAAGGGTGTGCAAGACCTTTGGGAAAAACCATTCACTTGATATTAGCCCATACCTGGATAACCACGATTCATCCCGTTCAATAGCCAGTTGATTAATGCGGTCAGCCTGGGGCTGTGCGTCATGATTCTTCCAGATTTTTACGAGCGCATGAGGATTATCAGACGTGCGAGACAGGGGCTCGCCATCATCTTTACACGGCAGCACACTAGATGCTGTCGCAGCGACTCCTATTGCATCCGCTGTACCAAGCTCACTCAATACGTTATGCATTGAGGCTATGTAGTCGTCCGGGTAGTGATATTTATCTTCTATGACTCCATGGTGATATTCAGAAACCGCGGTAACGATCTCCTCACCACTTTCCACATCCACTAAAACCCCTCTTACACTTTCAGTGCCGAAATCAAGTCCTATCGTTTTCATCACATCAGGATGTTATCTGTAGAGGTATTTTATGTCTACTCAGGCTACTCATTTGCCCTCCTGAATACAATGATTCATAGCTAACGCAAGAACCCGCTCAAACCGATTTACTACGCTCCCAACTTGACACCTTAAGGCTATCAAAGGTACCCTTTAAGGGCTCAAACCCCCTGCGGCGAAATCTTTTTTTATCACGCCGACAGCGGAGAGAAAGGATGGTGATTATATGGACGCATCAGTCGTCCTGATCGTCCTTCTAGCCTTGGGTTTGGGAGCAGCAAGTGGTTATCTCGTACAATCCTTGATAACAAAGAGGGGATTGGCCGCAGCCCGGCAGAGATCCGAAGACATTGTTCAAGAAGCGGAGGAGCAAAAGAAGCGCCTCCTGTCAGAAGGCCGAGATGAGGCCTCCAGGATTCGGAGTTCAGCCGAGCGCGATAATAGGGATCGTCGCTCTGAGTTGCAGAGGCAAGAACGAAGACTCAATAATCGGGAAGAGCAGCTGGAACAAAGAAGCGAAGGCCTAGAAAAACGAGAACGGTCAGTAAATGAAAGAGACCGGGAGTTAGATGGACTAAGAACGGAGCTTGAGAACTCTGTTCAGAAAGAGCGCGAAATGTTGGAGTCTGTATCTGGCCTGTCTAGCACAGAAGCCAGAGACAAGCTTTTTCAAAGAGCTGAAGAAGACATAAGACACGAGGTCGCAAAGCTTTACCTAGATGTAGAGCAGCAGGCAAAGGATGAAGCCGATGAGAAAGCAAGGCGAATCCTAGCCTCTTCTATACATCGCCTAGCTTCTGAAGTAGTCTCAGAGACCACAACTACTGTTGTTCCCCTACCAAATGATGAGATGAAAGGTCGTCTCATTGGGCGAGAAGGGAGAAATATCAGGGCTATAGAAGCAGCAACAGGAGTAGATCTGATAATTGATGACACTCCTGAGGCAGTAATGGTTTCATGTTTTGATCCCGTTAGGCGTGAAGTGGCAAAGATTGGAATAGCTAAGCTAGTCCAAGACGGCCGCATTCATCCGGCGAGGATCGAAGACGTTATTAACAAGGCTCAACAAGAAGTCGAAGAGACCATAATGAAAGAGGGTGAGCGAGCGACTATAGAAACTGGCGTTCGCGGCATGAATCGAAACCTGATTCAACTTCTCGGACGGTTAAAATACCGTTACAGCTATGGTGAAAACATACTTCAGCACAGTATGGAAGTCGGCTATATCGCTGGCATGCTAGCGTCAGAAATAGGTGCTAATGCAGAGATTGCGAAAGCCGGTGGCCTCCTGCACGATATCGGGAAAGCGCTTACCCATGAAGTAGAAGGCCCGCACGCTGAGATAGGTGGCGACGTGGCGAACAAGAACAAGGTGCCGCGAGCCGTAGAAGCCTGTATCCGGGAACATCACAATGATGACATGAGCTCTGTTGAGGCATTCCTCGTTTCAGCGGCCGATGCGGTGAGTGCAGCCCGCCCCGGTGCGAGGCGAGATACGCTGGAAAACTACGTAAAGCGACTAGAGGCACTGGAGCAAGTGGCAACCAGTTTCCCCGGTATAGAAAGGTGCTACGCGATCCAAGCAGGACGTGAAGTACGTATACTGGTTGAGCCGGACTCAATGGATGATGTGGCGGCCCAAAGTCTCGCTAGAGATGTGGTCAAGAAGATAGAGGATGAGCTTGCTTATCCTGGTCAGATCAAGGTGACCGTCATACGTGAAACTCGTAGTATTGAGTACGCCAAATAACGTAAAGTGACGCTGAAAATTAGTAGTCTGCAATACCGCTCAATCGGTATTGCAGACTACTAATGAAACCTTAAGGGAATATTCGATCATGCCTGTTGAGGTAGATTTACACCTACATACCACAGAGTCGGACGGGAGATTAACTCCTGCCGAACTGGTTAAGCTTGTCGCGGAACGTGGCCTCAAAGTTGTAGCGATTACTGACCATGACATCACAGACGCACTAGAACCCGCGTGGGAAACAGCAAAGAGTTATCCTCAACTTACTATCATCCCTGGCATAGAGCTAAGTACCGACATACCTGGCAGCGAGATACACATCCTAGGATATTACATCGATTACAAGAACAAGGATCTACAGGATAAACTCCAATGGTTCAGGGATTCCAGAATTGGCAGAGCAAAGCAGATGGTCGATAAGCTAGGTGAACTAGGATTCCCCGTTGATTGGGAACGCGTAAAAGAGATTGCGGGAGAAGGCACTATAGGACGACCTCATATCGCACATGCGATGGTAGAGAAAGGTTACGTTTCAGTGCCGAAAGAAGCTTTCGACAAGTTCATAGGAAACAACGGACCTGCACACTCCCAACGGGTAAAACAGACCCCAGAAGAGGCAATAGAACTGATAATTAACGCAGGTGGAGTGCCTGTAATGGCCCACCCCTCGTATGTTAACAACCTCAATGAAGTACTACCGAAACTCAAAGAAGCCGGCCTGAAGGGTATGGAAGTACACTACGCAGAGTACGACCAGTCCACCCGGAATAAGCTGGGTAAAACAGCTGCAAAGTACGGCCTACTGACCTGCGGAGGCAGTGACTATCACGCTTTCGGTGTCCCAGGAGAACACGAACCCGGCGAAGCAGGCCCCCCAATGGAAGTGGCCGAAGCTATTAAAAAACTGGCAACTTCCGTTAAATAGAACAGGGAAGCAATTTGATATAGAATCGCCTTATACGTTTTGTTATGGAGGGAGACATGAGAGTAGCTGGCAAGGTGGCACTGGTAACGGGAGGAGCAAGAGGACTCGGAGAAGCCCAATCAAAACTTTTGGCGAAGGAAGGAGCCAAAGTAGCTATAGGAGACGTACTGCCGGAAGATGGCAACGCGGTTGCCAACGACATTAATGCCTCCGGAGGCGATGCGTTCTTTATTCATCTCGATGTGACCAGCGAAGTAGAATGGCAAAAGGCGATATATGAAACCGTGTCACGTTTTGGCAAACTGGACATCCTCGTTAACAACGCAGGAGTTGGCGGACGGGGTGGCCTTGAAGATATGACAGTTGAAGAATGGGACCACGTGATGGCAGTTAACGCCAAGGGCGTATTCCTAGGAACCAAACTGGCCATGCCAGAGATGCTCAAAGCGGGCAAGGCGTCAATCGTAAATATATCTTCGCAGATGGGAATAGTAGGAAGTGATACAAGTAATCCAGCCTATACAGCTTCTAAAGCTGCGGTCCATGTTTTCACTAAATCTATCGCCCTGCGATATGCCACAAAAGGTGTCCGAGTGAATTCCGTCCACCCAGGCCCCATCGATACTCCTATGTTAAGAAGTGGATTTGATGACCCAGAGCGAAAGCAAAAAGTACTTGCACGTATACCCATGGGGAGAACCGGGGTACCAGAAGAGGTAGCAAACGGGGTTCTTTTCCTAGCATCGGATGAGTCATCATTTATAACCGGTGAAGGTCTCGTAATAGACGGTGGATGGATGGCGCAATAATAGGACGCCTAGCGTAAAGCCTTAATTAGAGGTATAACAAAATATGGCTGAACAAAAGCTTCCTATCGTCTACACAATCCGTGGATGTGACGCCTGCGTTAAATTGCTCGACAAGTGGAATGGTGAAGGCATTGAATTTGAGGAACGTCGAGCCGACCTCAGCCAGGAGGTCCTAGACGAAGCAAGGACATTCGGGGATGTAGTACCTATAGTTGTGTACCCTGATGGCAGAGTAGAAGAGGGGTTTGAAGGCGGTATAGGATGCCACATAGGCTAATTTTCAACTAGAATCGACCAAGGACGGGGTTACTTAAAGTGAAGCAAGTCAAAAACGACTGTTCTCACATCAACGCCCGCGCACGGGGTGGTAGTTTTGATCCTGAAAGTGGAGATGGGTTGGTAGTCGCACACAGCCTCTGCAATAGATCTCATCAAACTGGATGAGACATTTCATCAAATGAACGACTACGAAAAGTAAGTCTCGGTTCGTCCTGTAATGGTAACAGCCCCTTGAAACTCAAGCTGTCTCCAGGCTTCATACACGATAACCGCCGCAGCATTAGAAAGATTTAAACTTCTATTAGCTGGCATCATAGGTATTTGAATGCAATTCTCAGGCTTTATCTTATCGACTACTTCATGGGATAGGCCTACACTCTCTGGCCCTAGAATAATTGTGTCTCCTGGTCGGTACTTTGGAGCGGTATATAACGTCGTTGCTTTGGTAGTTGCGGCGTACACAGTGTCGATTGAAACGGTCTCAAGATAAGCTTCTAATGATTCATGGACCGTTACATCGGAAATATCACTGTAATCTAGGGCAGCTCTACTTAAACGAGGGTTATCCAATTGAAATCCAAGCGGCTCAACAAGATGTAATCGGGCTCCTGCATTGGCACATAAGCGAATCAGGTTGCCTGTGTTATGGGGTATCTCTGGAGTTACCAAAACAACGTTCATAACCGGATCAGGACTCAAGTTTTACCCCTGGGATTGAGTTAACAATGTAATAAAGCGGGATCAGCGGGTTTATTTCACTTTGCTCTTAATAGCTTCCATTTTTTCCTGGCTTCTTCGGCTGATATATCACCACTCGCTACCATTTCGTCTAACTTCTTGCTTATGTCATCTGCGGAATATTTATCCCACTTGCCAAAAGCCTTAGACTTCTTATCACCCTTGCCGGTCGTGTAATGCTCAAGCTTCTTCTTAGCATCTTCAGCTGATATATCACCACTTGAAACCATTTCGTCTAACTTCTTGCTTATGTCATCTGCGGAATATTTATCCCACTTGCCAAAAGCCTTAGACTTCTTATCACCCTTGCCGGTCGTGTAATGCTCAAGCTTCTTCTTAGCATCTTCAGCTGATATATCACCACTTGAAACCATTTCGTCTAACTTCGTGGTTACTTCTTCTGAAGAAGGTTTGTCCCATTTCTTGAAATAGAAGGTTTTGTCGATTGCCTTGCCTTTCAGCATCTTTTCCCCGCGTTCAGTAGATTTTTCATCACTGTTGCTTTGGCCAAAAACACTGCCAAATGAAAACGCGGCAAAGATAATCAACGGGACCGCTATCAATATTCCAATTCTAATCTTTTCCACCCTAATCTCCTAAGAACCCCTTACTTCAGGTAACTATTCTATCACTGTCATACTTTCAGTATTAGTGTAGTCAGAAAGCATCTCGTAACCATCCTTAGTGACTAATATTGTGTCCTCTATATGGTAACGCTCACCATAATCTTGCTCTGTACTACCATTCTCAATACACAAAACCATGCCCTCTTCAAATACCCACGGCTCTCCTGGAGCAGCTATAGGACGTTCATGAACCGTAACTCCTATACTATGCCCAACCATTGTTCTCCAACCCAACCCCAAATCGTAATGAGCTTGTATTGATCGGTCGTATAACTCTTCACCGGTTACTCCAGGCCGAGCTGCTTGTAGACTTCTTTGTTGAACCTCAAGGAACTTCTTGTAAGTATCCTGTTGTCTCTGCGAAGGTTTTCCAATCACTGCCATTCTAGCTAGATCAGTAAAGTAACCACTAAAATTGGCACCGAAATCACATCTCATGATGGTGCCTCTTTCTAATTGTGTGTCCTCACCTAAAAAGTGTCCCTGGGTAGTCCTGCGTCCAGAAGCAATAATGTTAAACGCGACTATATCGGCTCCATTTCGCATGACGTTGTGACTCATAGCATCACCAACGGACTTCTCGGTGTCAGTGGGCCTGGCTCCAGCATACGCAAGGAAAATAGACTTATCGGTCGCCCGTACTGCCGCTCTGAGCAAATCAATCTCTTTGGGAGTCTTAATAAACCGGGTCCTCTCCATTACATCGGTACCATCAACCCAATATACCTCTGGCAGTTCATTGTTAATTACCTCCCAGTTGTATGCAGAAACGTACCTTTTCTCTAACCCGATCTTCTCCCCACTAAGCCCCTTTTCCTTCAGAATGTCTACCAGGCTCCATAACGCGGTATCGATTTCTGAATAACCAGGGAATCTCCGAACGTCTGAAATAAATGTTCGAAAAGGATTGTTGTTTTCGTAGACCATAAACGTGGGCTCGCCTTCAAGTGGCCAGATCACCGCGTGCATGATTTCAGGGAGGAGGTGCATATCGATGTTGTAATACCCTGACATATACCTCACGTTAGCGGGTGAAAATCCCACTACAGCAGCGAGGCCTTCCTCTTTCATCAGCTGTTTAAGTCTGGCTTCATTAAAAAGATCTTTGTTTTCTATAGAGATTTCGGACATGATATCAAGCATGATTTTGCCTCCCATGTTGGAACTAGATCAGGTTAACACGATGGTTTACACCCAACAAGAGCAGCTAGGCATTATTTGACCGCCTAGGGTCCCTGTGCTACGCTCTAAACACAGGCACAGAAGGAGATTAGTAATCAGATGATCCAAGGCCCAGCGAGTCCGGAATGGTGGAAGCGGACGCCAGAGGCACTGATTACCATCACTCCAGAGCCGCCGGAAGAACGGTCCAACCCAAACGGTTATGCCCAAAACTACCAAGTATCAACCGGGGATTGTACTAAATAGAACTGGCCGGCCTCGCCCTCCGTTACATTGGGCAGAGACGTACAGCGTTTCACTGAGAGTTCCTACATAATTGGGAAACAAGGGTGGTACCGCGGGAATGAATCCCGTCCCTTATAGGGGACGGGGTTTTTGTTAACGGGAGTTATATATATCGAATGGGTGACAAGAATCAAGAAGGGATTTTCGAGGCAGTTTCTTCTAGGGTAAATTTCCCGGAGATGGAAGAGGCTATCCTAAATTTCTGGTCAGAAACTGACATTTTGAGCAGGATCTCAGAAGCCCGTGAAGGATCACCAATATTCACGCTTTACGAAGGGCCTCCCACAGCCAACGGCACTCCAGGTATCCATCACGTACTTGCCAGGGTCTTCAAAGATGTAATACCTAGATATAAGACAATGAAAGGGTACTTATCTATTCGTAAAGGCGGATGGGACACCCACGGTTTGCCAGTAGAGCTCGAAATAGAAAAGGAACTTGGAATTTCCACCAAGGGTGAAATAGAAAGCTACGGAATAGAGAAATTTAACGCTCTGTGTCGAGAAAGCGTTATGCGTTACGTAAAGGAGTGGGAGCAACTAACAAGTCGCATAGGGTTCCTGGTAGACATGTCCGATGCCTATGTAACTTTCACTAACGAATACATTGAGACATGTTGGTGGATATTAAAAGAGTTATGGGATGATGGATTGATGTACATGGGAATGAAGGGAGCCCCTCATTGCCCACGATGCGTGACCACTCTAAGTTCGCACGAAGTTGCCCTCGGCTACAAAGAGAACACCCCAGATCCATCTGTGTTTGTAAAGTTCCGAATCGTCTCTGAATGGACCTCAGATAGACCAAAGCCAGCCAAATATGAAAGCCTAGTCTCAGACAAAGTCCCGACAAGCCTTTTGGCGTGGACTACTACTCCGTGGACGCTACCCGCGAATACTGCACTCGCTGTATCCGCAGCCGCCGATTACTCAATTGTGGAATTTGAACGAGACGGATCTATAGAAAGATTGATTGTAGCATCAGCTCTTGAGCACATTTTGGAAGAAGAGAACAAGAAGATAGTCGCCACTATAAAAGGCTCAGACCTGGACGGTATGGCATATGAACTTCTCTACGATCCAGTTCAATACGGATCTGAAATTAGGCGTTTTTCACGAGATGGTGCAGATGGCGATATAAGCTCGCTTCAGCCATCAGACACTGTTGACCAGAAGGTATTCACAGCCGAATTTGTATCGTTAGACGATGGAACTGGCATCGTACACATTGCCCCTGCATTTGGCGACGATGATTTAAATGCCGGGCGTTTAAATCATCTTGCATACATACAAACCGTAAATCTTCAGGGAGAAGTTACAGGAAATTATCCATTTTCAGGCAAGTTTGTTAAGGATGCTGACGAAGAGATAATGCAAGACCTTGATAAGAGAGGTCTGCTATATAAAAGAGCGATCTATAAACACACTTACCCATTTTGCTGGAGATGTGACAGCCCCCTCCTTTATTACGCTAAGTCTTCCTGGTACATACGTACTACCGCGAAACAGGAGAATCTCATTTCAGGAAACGAGAAAATCAATTGGTACCCTGACCATATAAAATCTGGGAGATTCGGAGAATGGCTTCGCAATAATATCGACTGGGCACTTTCACGGGAACGATATTGGGGAACACCTCTACCTGTGTGGCAGTGTGAGAATTGTAATAGTTTTGAGTGTTTCGCTAGTGTGAAAGATCTTAAATCCGCGGCGGTAGGCGAAGCAAAAGAAACTCTGGATATAGAAACTTTCGACCTTCACAGACCTTATATCGACTCTGTAAAAGTATCATGTAAGAAATGTGAAGGAACGATGAATAGAGTGCCAGACGTATTGGATGCCTGGTTTGATTCAGGTGCTATGCCATATTCACAACACCACATTGGCTCTAAAGACGACCTACAAGACCTGAGGGATGCCGATCTGTTTCCAGCAGACTATATATGTGAAGCTATAGATCAAACCCGTGGGTGGTTTTATACCTTACATGCGCTAGGCACCCTGGTTGCTGGTGAGCCAAGTTACAAGAATGTCATCTGCCTTGGCCACATACTAGACAATAAGGGCGAGAAGATGAGCAAATCTAAAGGTAACGTGGTGCAGCCATGGGATGTAATCAACGACCACGGTGCTGATGCTATTCGTTGGTACATGTACACAGCCGCTCCTCCGGGCAATTCACGGAGATTTTCTGCAGATCTCGTTAGTGAATCTGTCCGGCGTTTTATGTTGAAGCTATGGAACGTTTACTCGTTTTTCGTAACCTACGCCAATCTTGATGGGTACAACCCCGCAAAAATTTCCATCGAAGATCCTACCGAGGATTTCGACAGATGGATAAGGTCTGAGCTAGAGCAACTGACATTCGAAGTCACACGACTGATGGATGAATACAATCCTACGGATGCCGGTCGACGCATCCAGGATTTCATCGAGGTTTTATCAAACTGGTATGTCCGGCGTAGCAGGAGACGATTCTGGAAAAGTGAAAACGATGATGACAAGGCCTCAGCTTATTCTACTTTATATGAATGCCTAGTACGTTTATCACGGTTATTAGCTCCTTTCACACCATTTGTTGCTGAGGAGATGTATCGAAACCTAGTAGCTTCTGTTGATCCTAACGCACCGGACAGCGTTCATCTTTCAGATTTTCCAGTTGCAAATGAAGCCCTAATCAACAAGAGTTTGTCTGATGGCATGCGTCTCGCAATACGTGTGTCCAGTATGGGTAGGGCCGCTCGAAGCAAAGCAAAGGTTAGAATAAGGCAACCGTTAGCCAGGCTGCTCGTGAGAGTTCGCTCGTCAGAGGAAGCTGAACTTCTAGATGTGGTTTCACCCCACATAATGGATGAACTAAACATTAAAGAGATCCTTGTCATGGAAAACGAAGGGCAAGTAGCAAATTTTCAAATAAAGCCAAATCTACAGCTGCTTGGCCCAAAGTTTGGAGCGGATCTACCTGCAATAAGCAAGTTAATAACAAGCTGTGACACATATGAAGTTTCTAGGAAAGTTCTAAATAACCAAAAGATAACACTCGGTAAGTTCGAACTTGATCCGAGTGACCTGATATTGGAAATCGTAGATTTAGAGGGCTATGCTTCAGTAATGGAAGCTAACTACATTGTGGCCGTAGATACGACTATCAGTTCGGAGCTTGCAGACGAGGGAATCACACGTGAGGTAGTACATATAGTGCAGAGCATGAGGCGCTCAGCCGGGTTTGAAATATCGGACAGGATCGTACTTTGGTATCAAGCGGAGGAAAAGATCCAGAAAGTCATAAAGAACCACGAACAGTACATTCGCGAGGAAACCCTTTCAAAAGACATTGTTTTAGGCAGATCTGAAGACGGATCTCATGTCGAGGAACACACCATATCTGGTGCAGACATAATCCTTGGCGTAAAATTAGCTAACTAAATCGGGTTTTCGCCCAGGGTAATTTTAACCGTGAGGTCTTCAGATCCCCGCACTAGCGTAACATCAGTAGTCTCTCCGGGTGAAAAGGTCCCTATCAGTAATCTTTCGAGCGCAACCAAGTCAGGAACTAAATACGACCCCAGGCCAACAATGACGTCCTCCCCCTGGATACCAGCTATATCAGCTGGTGTTCCCGTAGTCACAGTTTTGACTACTATCCCTTCTCTAATCTTTAGTCCCATCTCAATCGCGGTGGGCCTATCCAATTCCGTAAGACTGACTCCAAGGTATGCACGTATTACTCTACCGTTCTTTATAAGCTGATCAGCAACTGGCTTTGCAGTTTCGGTACTCACAGCAAACCCTATGTTCTCGGCGTCATCACCTCTCCAAACGGCTGTGTTAATACCTATAACTTCCCCTTTCATACTAATTAATGGGCCTCCACTATTGCCAGGGTTTATCGACGCGTCCGTTTGGATAAGTCCACTCAAAGTACCATCACTTGTGTTAAGGAATCGCCCTTTAGCACTAACCACACCAACCGTAATAGTAGGTGCCCCCCTGATACCCAATGCATTACCTATAGCTACCACCCATTCCCCAACCCGCATCTGTGCAGCATCTCCGAGACTGGCAACTGACAAATTCTCTTCATCTATCCTTATAACAGCTAGGTCAGTGCGCGAATCTCTGCCGATCAATTTGGCATCTAACTCACGTCCATCAAAAAGCGTAACGCTTATAGCTGCCGCATCCTCAACAACGTGGTTATTAGTCAAGATGTAGCCGTTTTCATTGAATATGACACCTGAGCCTGAACCAGTAGTGCGAGTAGTACCGAAAAAACTTCTTTGATCTACCTGGGTGACAATAGAAACTACCGCTGGGGCTACACTATCCACAAGATCAGCAATAGATCTACTGCCAACCAACATTTGTTGGGATTTAATAGTAGGAGTCGGAGTTGAGTCGATTTCCTGGAGAATCTCAGTATTTGCGACCCCAGGCAAAGATTCTGACTTTTCCGCCTCTGATATTTCAATTGTCGAAGTTGGAGGTTGATCTTCAAAAATTGAAAAGGTGCACGCACCAACAACCAAAGCAAAAATAACGGTGAGAATAACCTTTTTCTGTAGCATAAGCCCTAATTATTTCAAATTTGCTCCACCAGTGTGAAGCTACAGCATTTCATTCTACACTCACACACCAAATTCAGACAATTTAGAGCAGCTTGATGATCTTCATTTGTTCTTCAAAAAGACAATCGATACCTTTTTTTGCTAGGGCTACCATTTTATCCGTGGTGTCTTGTGAGAAAGGGATTCCTTCAGCTGTGGCCTGAAGTTCCACAAAATCACCCGCGTCTGTCATAACGACATTGAAATCTACCTCTGCGCTAGAATCTTCCTCATAGCACAGGTCCAAATGAGGAATTCCCCCGATCAATCCGACACTAGTAGCTGCTACAGCAGCAGTCACGGGGACACGAGTCAACTTTTCTTGTTTAACCAACCGAGACAAGGCCTGGTACATAGCAATGTAAGCACCAGTAATTGAAGCTGTACGAGTTCCCCCATCAGCCTGGATAACGTCGCAATCCAATACAATAGTACGTTCCCCAAGTGCTTTAAGATCCATTACCGCTCTCAGTGAACGTCCAATCAACCGCTGTATCTCCGATTCTCTACCACCAGCGCCGCGTTCACGCCTAGGAGTACGAGTTAAAGTCGACCGTGGAAGCATCGCGTATTCTGCAGTTACCCAACCCTGCCCGCTTGATCTCAAAAATGGAGGGACATCTTCATTTACCGAAGCTGAACAGATCACCCTGGTCTTGCCAACCTGAATCAAACATGATCCCTCAGCAAATTCCTGGGTTCCTAATTCTAAATAAACCTTTCTAATTTCGTCCAAACTACGGCCATCTATTCTCATCTCAACTCCTTAGGAAATTAAAGGAATTATAACAGCCAGAACGGATTGCCTACAGCCACCACAATAGACTAAATTCCTTTGCTAGGTTATTAAAATACGGAATCCTGTTAGAATGTACTCTATCGATCAGCAACGGGGTTTTCAGTTCGGGTGTACATTGAAGCTTCATGAACTGACTTGACGCTGAAGGTAGAGGAAATATAATTGCCTCTATTATTGTGTAACCCGTAATAAGGAGAAAGCATGCCAGGAGTGGCTTTTCACAAAGGCGAATTTATGCCTCTCGAAGAGGCAAAAGTGGGCATAATGACCCATGCTCTTCACTACGGCACATCCATTTTTGAAGGTATTCGTGGAAACTGGAATGACGAAACCAAAACGATATACCTGTTTCGTCTTCAAGAACATTACGAAAGAATGCTAAACGGATGCAAGGTAATGCGCATAAACTTACCTTACTCCGCCGAACAACTATCACAAATCACTTCAGAAATGGTTGAGCGAACCGGCTACCAACAAGATATATATGTTAGACCACTGGCATACAAGTCAGAGGAACGAGTGGCCACCCTTAATTTAGGACCTCTAGAGGACGACTTCACTGTATTCGCTATACCATTCGGTGCTTACCTAGATCTAGAGTCGGCCCAAAAGTGCTGCACCTCATCGTGGCGCCGCACTCAAGATACGGCGATACCACCGAGTTTGAAAATTGGCGGCCTATACGTAAACAATATTCTAGCCAAAACGGAGGCTGTGAATGCAGGTTTTGATGAAGCAATCCTGTTAAACGACAGAGGTCAAGTTAGTGAAGGCGCAGGTGAAAACCTATTCCTAATAAAAGATAACATACTGTTAACACCCACGGTCGCAGACAGCGTATTACCTGGGATAACCCGGAACACTGTAATTGAGTTGGCACGTAATGAACTGGGACTAGAAGTGATTGAGAGAACCCTGACACGGAGCGAACTGTATCTTGCTGACGAAATATTTCTTACTGGCACTGCAGCTCATTTAACGGCGGTAGGTTCTTTAGACAACATCAACATCGGTGATGGCAACATGGGTCCAATAACCCGACAACTACAAGACATGTACTTTAAAGTAGTCAGAGGTAACAATCCAAAATACATAGGTTGGTGCACTCCGGTTACCCCCCAAACTAGCTGAGATATAGATCCTGAATTAATAACTACCCATGCCTGAATTCGCAGCAGATTACTTTTCTTCTGTCTACATTTCCGCTCTAGGGACCCTGATCATTGTTACCTCTTATTACAAACTGAGCGGCCTCATGATTTTTGGCAGAAGTATCTCCATAATGCTAGGGATCTCTCTCATCTTGGTTGAATCATATTGGTTCTTCGCTTCTAAATACAGGAACGTTTCAGATACTGCTGGCGGATTAGACGGAAACGAACAGACATTTTTATTCGTCATAGCTGCATTCGCCGCAATTTTTTCGCTCTTACTCATATCTTCGCTTAGTAACTGGTCTATGAAGTCTGAATCTAAATTGACAGGATTGGACCGCCTACGCAATAGCAATTACATTTATCTTCTGCTAAGCCTGTGGAGAAGGAAATGAGCTTCTTTGAGAAGATAGACCAAACAGTATTCCTATGGATAAACGAGTGGGTAGGGCGATTCTCACTGCTAGACCAATTTGCGGAACTGGCCGCGAGTGACTATCTAATACCAGTCGCCATCTCTCTGGCCTTACTTGGATTGTGGTTCTCAGGAGATACTAGTTCCTCAAGAACCACTAATCAATTTGCTGTCATGACTGCCATTGTCGCAATAGTAATTGCAAACTTGGTAGTTGAAGCTTCAAATGAAGTATTTTTCCGCGCTCGCCCTTACGAAACCTTGGACTCTAAAGTTTTATTTTATAAACCCACAGATTCATCATTTCCATCGAATCCTACTGCCGCTGGACTGACGATGGCTTTGAGTGTCTGGATTTGGAACAAGAAACCCGGGCGGATCCTAATAGTAATTGCATTACTTCTCGGAATAGCCCGAGTATACGTTGGGGTATGTTATCCGTTTGATGTAGTCGGAGGCGCAACAATAGCACTCGGTGCCACACTGCTATCGAAGCAGCTGATCACACGTTTTCAACTATTGCCTTTAACTTTATTACGTTCAGTTAGGTTCATATTCTTAGCCTAAACACGAAATGTCATCTTGGAAAAAGCCTCGGCATACTCGAGGCCGACTTGTTCACCAATCCTTTTAGCTCCTTCATATACAAACCAAGCTGGCTCCGTATTCGTATCACGGCTCGGCCTGTCTACAAACTGGCTTCTATGGCACAACATAGCCTCGCGTTTCTGTTTAACAGTTTCGGTTATATCCACGTATTCAGTTGCATCAGATGAACTCCACAACAAAACTGTACCGACCTTGTGCGGTTCAAACCCCTTTTCAGTCAATTCTGCAAAGTGCAGAGGGTCGCGAGCGTACGGATATACGGCATCAAGAGTAGACACCCCGCACACCCTATGGTCACGATGAATATGCCTGTTATCATTTGTAGGGGCATGTGTAAGAATTATATCTGGGCGGAATCTGCGAATCTCTCTGACAATCTCCATTCGAAGTTGCCTAGTATCTTCCAACTCTCCATCGGGATATCTTAAGAACACAACATCGCTGACTCCCAATTTTTCACAAGCGTCCCGTTGCTCTTTTTCTCTAATCTCTGCTAAACGATCAAGAGGCATATCAGGATCTTCCGTCCCTTTGTTCCCATTCGTGCAGACTACAAAACAGAATTCCGTACCTTTGTTCGCCCATAATGCAACAGTCCCTGCACAACCAACTTCATCATCGGGGTGAGCGGTAATAACCATAGCTCTATTAGGCCTTTCTAACATAAATCTTTTCCTTGAAAAAATGCTGTAGAATAGCGTACCACACGGATCATTGAAGATAAAAGCTCCTGCGAGTACAACCACTAATTAATGGACTAAATCACGATACGTTTCTGCAACTGCCAACGCCATCCCTTCCCATCCAAAATCTTCGGCCACTTGCCGAGATTGGTAACCGAATAAAGTGCGCAGAGATCGATCACGCAAAAGCGTGTCCACCTTTATAGCAAACTCTCTGGAGGACTGGTTTGAAACGAGAAATCCAGTGCGGCCATCCTGAACAACTGTCTGCAATCCTCCGACTTTGGATGCAATCACAGGAACACCGCATGCCATGGCCTCAAGCGCAACCATACTGAAACTCTCATAATACGACGGCACAATACAAACATCAGAAGCCTGATAGTAAAGTGGCATCAGCTGATGGTCACGGGTGCCAATCAGCTCCACCATGCCAGACAGGTCTAAATCTTCAATAAGACCTTCATATCCTAGATTATCGCCTATAACCAGTAACTTAAGAATAGTGGGCGGACTTACATAAGTGAGTGCTTGCAAAACTATTTCTAAGCCCTTTATGGCATCTGGTCGTCCAACAAACAGGACCGTGTCTATATCGCCCAAGCCCAACCTTGATCGTGCATCTTTCTTATTTCCTGGTTGGAACATCTCTAAATCTACACCGATGGGTATTACACGTATCTTGCCAGGGTCAACGTGATAAAGCGACATGAGCAACCTTTGTTCATCTGAAGTTGAAGCTATGATGCAATCTACCTCTGAAGCTATTTTGCGTTCAATTGCATCACGACTCAAAGACTCGTCATTAACACCCATAGCTCGACTCTTAATATCAGCCATAGTGTGAAAGGTAGTTACGTGAGGTACCTGCCACCTGCTAGCAAGCAGTTCTCCCACTGAACCAGATAGCCAATAATGGCTATGAATAAGTTTGTATCTAATCTCATCTTCTTTTTGAAAATTATCTACCCCAGCTAAGAACTCAGATTCATAATCATGGAGTTCCTCTTTCGAAGCATCAACTGGACCTGCATCAATATGTACTAACCGCACATTGTCATCGATATTGGATACTGCTGCTTCCTCAGATTCATGGCGCCTGGTAAATATATCTATTTGATAACCACTTTTTGCGAGCTCCGAAGTCAATTTAAGGACGTACAAGTTCATTCCACCTGCATCCTTAGTACCAGGCTGGAATTCAGGACAGCCATGAACACTTATAAAAGCAATACGCATAGGGAACTTATTATTGATCAAGTACTTTCTAATATTGATAGGAGCTTATTGATCTATCGGGTCACAACCATATTATAAAGCGTCACGTCTTGGGCGCCCAAATCGTATTTGTAGCGTTCATCGCCGCGCAAAAAATCGTAGTAGTCCATCCCTGTCTCTATAGCGTCTTTAAGGCAAAAAGCCTTTAACAACAGACCGACACTGAGATAGCCATATTCAGGATTAAATCCACTATTGTAAAGATACCTGACATTGCCCATGTCAAAACACCACGCAGCTGCAACCCGCTCTCCATCTATCTCCATAAAAAACAACTTTAGGTAGCCCGCTTCGCCCATTGCGAACGCAATTCGCCTGAAAAACCGCTCTCGCTCAGAAGTCAGAAACATTGCCTTATCGTGACGACTATCTCTCATCAAACTGAAAAAATCGTCCAGAGCACCATTAGAAGACGAATGGCCGTCCACCGAAAACCAATTAAAGGATGCTTGACTCTCTAATTTGCGAATTTTTCTTCTTAGCTCGTGACGATTTTTCTTACTAAGATTCGAGAGATACTCATCCCAGGTACTGGGCAACTGAACTCCCGGAGACACATCTTCACGATTGACATCAAACTTAAGCTCTGCTTTTTTTACTACCGATAATATGCCCTGGTAAGTATTAGATGTTTCCTGCAAGGAGCTAAGGTCCATAACTGACCAACTCAACTGCTTAATATAGTCCAAAAGGGGTGGGAAAAACTCTTCCATTTTAGAGCTTTCAACAATTACTTTATGATAGTCCCAAAGATCAGTGTCACCTACGAACATAAGGTTCTCACTCCCATTGAACATTAAAGGAGCGATGCCTACAAGGCGGTTGTCTTCACGAGCAGCAACTATGTGGAGGCGACTTTCACCTGAAAACTCTTCCCACCATATGGTATGCCACGTAGGAGTTTGAAAAACTGTAGGGTATGGAGATCGTGCCAAAAGATGGTCCCATTCTTCTCTAAGATCTTCAAGTTTTTCCTCTCGGAAATGTAAACTCATTTAAACTCCATACATTTGACTTTAGATATTACAAACCTAAGGCGTCTCTGACAGCAATAATTGTCGGAGATATATCTTTCGGAATCGGCATAGTCTGCTTAGCAGCTAGCTCGGGTTCCTTCAAACCAGTCCCCGTAATTACACAAACAACTCGGCTTTCTTTCAAGTTTAAGCCAGAAGCGACCGCCTTCCGCAAACCAGCAACGGATGCCGCAGAAGCAGGCTCACAAAAAATGCCTTCCTTACTCGCCATTAATTTATAGGATTCCAATATTTCCTCATCAGATACCATATCAATACTGCCATTAGATTCGTCGCGCGCAGCAATGGCAAGATCCCAACTAGCAGGATTTCCTATTCTTATTGCAGTAGCTACCGTCTCAGGATTGGATACTACATTTCCTTTGACTATCGGGGCAGCACCTTCTGCTTGAAACCCCATCAATTGAGGAAGCATTGAGGATTTCCCCAAGTCCCTATACTCTTTAAACCCCATCCAGTAAGCACTTATGTTCCCCGCATTTCCAACTGGAATAAACAAATAGTCGGGAGCTTCTCCCAAATGATCTATAACTTCAAAAGCAGCTGTTTTTTGTCCTTCGAGTCGGTGTGGGTTCAGTGAATTGACCAGCGATATTGGATAAGACTGAGATATCTCCTTAACCAATTTGAGCGCATCGTCAAAGTTGCCATCTATTACAATTATTTGAGCTCCGTAGGCCAAAGCTTGACTCAATTTTCCAGAAGCCACATTCCCTTTAGGAATTAAGACGACCGTTTTTAGCCCGCATCGCGCACCATATGCAGCAGCAGATGCACTCGTATTACCAGTAGAAGCACAAACTATGCTTTGGCTGCCTAACTCCATCGCCTTAGCAACTGCCAGTACCATCCCTCTATCCTTGAACGAGCCAGTAGGGTTACAACCTTCTAACTTAAAGTAGAGTTCGTCACACCCTAACTCTGTCGCTAAAAACCGAGACTTCACCAGCGGCGTTTGACCCTCTCCAAGGGTTATCAAAGGAGTTTTTTGTCCTATAGGTAAGTAGTCTCTATACCTTTGTAGAACTCCTTTATAGGGCAGAGTTTCCATCTCAATTTCGCTCATTTCTCGCCACTGTAGTAATAATAATCACATATCAGAATCATCGTTCGACCCTGATCACGCTGTTCACATCTTTCACTTCTTCCAAACCGGCGAGTAGTGGAATCGCCTTTCCCATATGTGACTCAAGAGCGGGGTGTGTCATTATAACAAAATCGGCGATTTCACCGTCATTGTTAAGGCTTTTCTGTATCACCGAAGCAATACTAATGTTCAAATCAGCAAATACAGATGTGATTTTAGATAGCACTCCAGCCCTATCAACCAGAGACATCCGAACATAGTATTCAGTAACAAGACTCTCCATAGAAACGACTCTTAGATCACTATTGACTGAAACCCCTGGAAGTGGCTGGGTATTCATGTATATCGACCTGGCTGCTTCCAAAATATCCCCTATTACTGCACTGCTAGTAGGATATGGGCCTGCCCCTAAACCATGAATTACGACACGACCCACCAAATCACCTTTGAGTTCAATAGCATTAAAAGCCCCATCAACTTTCGCCAAAAGCTGACCTTCTGGAATTAACACTGGATGAACCCGAATTATTAGATCATTATCGTTACGATTGGCTATGCCAAGTAATTTTATTTCGAAACCAAATTCCTTTGCATATTGAAAATCTATAGCATTTAAATCTTTTATTCCTTCTTTATAAACATCTTCAAGAGAAACTTTAGTATGAAAAACTAGGGATGCCAAAATCGCGAGCTTGTGAGCAGCGTCTGTGCCCTCTATATCCATAGACGGATCTGGTTCAGCGTATCCTAGCTCCTTGGCATCAGAAAGAGCTGACTCAAAACTTACGCCTTCTTTGGACATTTCACCTAAGATATAGTTAGTGGTTCCATTTATAATCCCATGAATCGAACTAAATTCATTAGCCAGCAAGTCCTTTCTTAGGGGTCCTATAATCGGTATTCCACCAGCCACGCTGGCCTCATACAACAAATTAACCCTGGCAGACTCGGCAAGCTGTATAAGCTCCGCCCCATAAATGGCCATGACTTCCTTATTAGCAGTGACAACGTGCTTTCCACTACTTATGGCCTCCCGGATGTAAGTATTAGCAGGTTCAATAGAACCCAACATTTCAACAACTACATCTACATTAACATCATTGATTACAGAAGCAGCCTCAGTTGTAAGTAAAGCCGGTTCTATAGAAATACTTCTAACTTTTGACTTGTCCCTAACTAAAACTCGTACTAATTCCAGCGGGATTCCCACTCGTTGTTCCCATCGATGCGACTCACGAAGGATAGCACTAGATACTTCAGAGCCCACGACTCCCAATCCAAGCAGGCCAATTCCTATTTTTCGTTTCGATTTCATAATCCGCCATGGGATACCAATTCAAATAAATGCGAGCCTACAAGCAGTCTAATACTGTCTACTAACTATCTAGGGAGCGAGATATAGACGCCAGCTCTATAATCTTGCTTATCACCCAATCGTAATCTTGAGAATCAAAATTAACTACGACGTTATTAAGACCACGCTGCTCTTCAAGCCAATTTTCGAGAGCCCTTGTCTTTAAAACTTCTTTCATCTTGTCATTAACTTCAACAAACTCGGGCCCTTTGGTAACTTTTAAGATATGAACACCCGATTGGGCTCTTAGTGGAACAGA
>CAZBMS010000021.1:0-25901 GCA_964493125.1 uncultured Dehalococcoidia bacterium
CGCGGCGACGGAATTCGTGGAGAGGACGTTACTTCCAACCTGCGTACAATTAAATCGATCCCACTTGCCATAAGACATCACTCGGTGCCAACTAAGCTTGAAGTTAGGGGGGAAGTTTACCTTCCAAAATCAGCTTTCGCAAAAATTAATGCCTCGAGGATAGAGGAAGGCGAAACCCCTTACGCCAATCCTAGAAACACTGCGGCCGGTTCTCTAAGGCAACTTGATCCAAAGATAACATCAACCAGGCCACTAGACATATTTATCTACGCTCTAGGTAATATTGAGGGCGGTCCCTCATTTGATTCGCACATGGATACCTTAGATTACCTTGAGAGTTTGGGATTTAGAATCAACCCAGCTAACAGTACTTGTGAGTCGCTGAATGATGTGGAGGAATACTACAAATCATGGATGGAGACGAGGGAATCTCTGGATTATGACATGGATGGGGTCGTGATAAAAGTCGACTCTCTTGCTTACCAAAGACACCTAGGAACCGCCGGAAGAGATCCACGCTGGGCAATCGCGTATAAATTCCCTTCAGCCCAAGAAATCACCCGCCTCATAGATATCAAAGTTAACGTCGGCAGAACAGGCAGCTTAAATCCTTATGCAATATTGGATCCGATCGAAATAGGAGGTGCTACGGTTAAGCTAGCTACTCTCCATAATGCAGACGACATCCGACGGAAAGATATACGTATAGGAGATTGGGTAGTCGTAGAGCGTGCAGGGGATGTAATACCACAAGTCTTAAAACCAGTCCTAGAACGCAGGGATGGTCAAGAAATAGCTTTCGAAATGCCCGAAAAATGCCCGATCTGTAATGCCAAAACGATACAACCGAAAGACGAGGCAGCCACTTATTGCCCCAACAGGACGTGCCCTGCTCAGTTTGTCCGATTGTTTATCCATTTCGTTAGCCGTACTGCAATGGACATTGAGGGTATGGGGGAAAAACTTGTTGCAAATTTAGTTGCATCAAAGCTTGTAAGTGATGTCGCAGACCTATATTCACTGACAAAAGAGAAATTGCTAAAAGTAGATCGAATGGGAGATAAAAGTGCAGAAAATATACTAACTAGCATAAAAGACAGCAAGGCCCGCCCATTTACAAACGTCTTATACGGATTAGGGATACGCCACGTCGGTTACGAAACAGCAGATGTGCTAGTAAAATCATTCTCTAATATAGTCAATATTGCACTAGCTTCAGAAGAACAGCTAGCTTCCACACCTGGAATCGGACCTAAAGTTGCCCAAAGTATCAGAGCCCATTTCCATGATGAAGATAATCTGACAACCGTAGAAAAGTTGCGCTTAGCAGGAGTAGAGTTAGAGACAGCTTCAACAATCTCCGAAATTGGGGCGTCCATTCTTTCCGGAATGCAATTTGTTGTCACAGGAAGGCTAGATTCCATGAGCCGATCGGATGCTGAGGGACGAATTAAGACAATGGGAGGAAAGACAGGAAGTCGTGTAACAAAAAAGACCAACTACTTGGTTGTTGGTGAAGATCCGGGATCCAAACTCGATGACGGCAAGAAACTGGGAATCAAAATTCTTGATGAAGATAATTTCCTACAACTATTGTCGGGAGAAAAAGATTTAGCGTCCCACTAATCAAAATGTGTAAGAAAACTCAAAAGAAATTTATCGATACCTTAGCTGCTCGTTTAGGGCAAGCGACTCAGGCCCATAGTACGATGGTTCCACCAATATACCAATCCTCTGTTTTCCCAATAGAAACGCTAGAAGAAACGGATGACATTTTCGAGGGTATCCGAAGTGATTACTTCTACAGTCGAGACGGCAATCCAACATCGGACACTTTTGGAGATGCGGTGGCAGTCCTAGAAGGAGCTGAAGCCGGAGCAGCTTCTTCATCAGGTATGGGCGCCACACTCGCCACATTACTTGCTATGATGGAATCAGGAACACATCTAGTAGCGGCCAGAGATTTATACGGCAAAGCGACCGTACTACTGAAATCTTTAGCCCCATCTCTTGGAAATAATATTGAGTTTGTAGAGGCGACAGATATCAACTCTTGGGAACGGTCCATCAATAAATCAACGAGCGCGATTTTCCTAGAAACTGAGACAAACCCACTGCTTAGAATACCCGACTTACGGAAGATAGCCGACATAGCCAAACAATCCGGTGCTACCTGCATAGTAGATAATACTTTCGCGTCCCCGTTTCACATTAACCCATTGGAATTTGGAGCCGACATCGTTATCCATAGTGCAACTAAATTCCTGAGTGGCCACGGCGATGTAACGGCAGGAGCAATAGTAGGAACCAAGGATTGGATAATTAAGGTGAAAAACAAAATTTCATTAGCAGGCGTAAATTTGGCTCCATTCGAAGCCTGGCTGGCACTCAGAGGCTCAAAAACTTTGGCAGTCAGATTAGCAAAAAGTAGTGACAACGCGATGAAAATTGCTCAGTACTTAAATAATCATCCAAAAGTAACCACGGTGTACTACCCAGGATTAAACAGTCACCCGGATCACAAAACAGCATTGGAAATCATGCAGAACGGATTCGGATCAATGATATCTTTTGAAATCAACGGTGGCATCGAAAAGGTTGCCGTGCTGTTTAAGGAGTTGCGTCAAATAAAATACGCACCAAGTTTAGGTGACGTCAATACTACTGTCACTCACCCCGGCAAGACTTCACATCGTGGAATATCAGAGTCAGAACGGGCCTTACAAGGTATTAACGATAGCCTAATAAGGCTCTCAGTCGGGATAGAAAATGTCGACGATATCACCGCGGACCTAGAATACGGACTCAAAAAAATATGATAATAATACTCGGCCTAGGCAATCCGGGTCGCACCTACGCAAACAGTCGGCATAACGTCGGCTACAAATTGCTATCAGCCCTATCTAAGGAATACAATATTCCAGTCAAACAGCGGCGTTCACAGGCGGTAATTGGAGAAGGTTACCTAGAAGATAAACAAGTCATATTGGCCAAATCCAGAACCTATATGAACGATAGTGGAAAGGCTGCGCGATATCTATTAGATAGATATAAAACAGACCCTTCCAGCCTGCTAGTTATTTATGACGAAAGAGACTTGTCCTTTGGCCAATTAAGAATCAGAGCTCGTGGAACATCCGCCGGTCATAATGGCGTAAAATCGATCATTGAGACTTTGGGAAGCAGCGAATTTCCGAGAGTCCGTATAGGAATAGGACAACCCGAACAAGAAGATGCCATAAGTTTCGTGCTAGGTGAATTTACGCCGGATGAAACAAAATCTCTCGATGAAATACTGTCCCGCTCAGTCTCAGCAGTAACTCGGGTGATAACAGACAGCTTAACCTCGGCCATGAATAGCTACAATGTGAAGCCGCAAGAACCCGGACACGATACGACAGCCAATGAACCGTAGACTTCTTCTATTACTGATAAGCGCACTGCTAAGCTTGTCTTGCACGTCCGGGGAAACACGAAAAACCGAACTGCAAATCACTCCCACTTTGGTAAGAGAGAATATTTCTTCCGAACAATCTACTGCTACACCGATAGATTCAACAAAAATAAAGACAACCGAATTAAGTTCGACCCAAACTCCCAATGCGAATGCAGTAGATACAGGTGCCTCTACCTTTCTAGCTATCCCTACACCTACTGTCACATTAATCAGAATCGGCCAACGTTCTGCGGAAACTCCACCTGAAAAAAATCTTTACGACCTTACAAACAGGCTGTCTAGTAACAAAAAAAAATACCAAGCTTCAGCTAAACCAAAAGAGCGTCCCGAAATAGGATCAATAAAAATTTTTCACGTATTGGACATCGTGAACCTGAGGGCATTAGAGGTGACTGCAACCCTGAACGCCGTAACAGACAATGCCTTTTGGTACGTTGATACTTCTATCCAATCCGATGACAAACTCTTAAACCTTTCAGCAAAAACGTTTGAGGAAAATATACACCCTTCGATAATCTCTGTTTTTGGCACAGAACATACGAAATGGATAGGCGATGATGAACGGCTTACGGTGCTCCACACGCCCATCTTTGGACTCGACGGTTATTTCTCCTCAACGAACGAATATAGTCAAAGCATCAGTCCATATAGTAATGAAACAAGTATCATATTCATTGACACTACGGCTGTTCCTTTAAACTCCGCCGGATATTTCGGCACGTTGGCCCACGAATTCACCCACGTGATACAGTTCATGGCTGACAAAACAGAGGAAGGGTGGATTAACGAAGGCTTGGCAGAAGTTGGCAGAAACATCGCTGGATACGAATCCATTTTTGAGAAACAATTCCTGTTTAACCCATCGACTTCTCTGATTAACTGGTCCCCTACTCCGGCAAGTTATGGAGCAGCCAACTTATTCTTACAATATATTTCTGAGCAATACGGGATTTCGAGTCTGCGATCACTAATGGAAAACAAGGCTGACGGCATACACAGTGTAAATGAACTCTTATATCAAGTGGATAAAAACACAGACTTCAAAAAGGTCTTCGCAAATTGGACTGTGGCAAATTATCTGGACAGGAAAGGTGTTGAACCCTACTCATACCCACATTCCCAGATCCAAGTAGCGGACATAATGACGGTAACAAATAGTCAAACGATTACTTCATCAGTACCTCAATATGGAACGCGGTATTATGAATTCGTCTCAAATGCGCCCATAAAAGTAAACTTTGCTGGTTCACAAGAAACGCCTTTTATACCGCCTTACCCAAGTAAAGAAAGTGAATCGAATCATTGCTGGTGGGGGAACCGTGGCGATTCTATAGACTCTACACTAACCACCCAGGTAAAACTCACAAGTGAAAAACCACTTTCACTGCAATACTCCATCTGGTATGAAATTGAGGAAGGCTGGGACTACGCCTACGTGACACTCTCTAACGATCAAGGTGTCACCTGGGAAATACTTCCCGGTACTCTATCGTCTAGCGACAACCCTATGGCAACCGCTTTTGGCCCTGGTTACACCGGAAGTAGTGATGGGTGGGTAAAAGATCAAGTGAGCTTGAATCAATACTTAGGGGAAGAAGTCTTGATTCGCTTTGAATATGTGACTGACGACTCGGTGCATGGTGCTGGTATTTGCGTAGACGACATCTCTATTAGTGGAATTGATTTTCACGACGGGGCAGAGGGATTAAACACAACTTGGGACGCTAATGGATTCGTGAAAACTACTCATAAATTACCTCAGGAATACTTAATCCACACTATAGACATGACTTCTAATCCCAAGGTCAAACAGATCAATTTAAATGACGAAAACGATGCCGAATTTTCCATTGGCAAACCAAATAACCAATTCTCACACACAGTACTTATAGTGTCAGCTGTTCAAGATTACACTCAAACCTCGGCATCTTTCGTTTTAACCGCGGAGTTCGGTTAAGGAGTATAAGATTACAATCGTGGTGGGGACACGTAACAGAACACTAAATGTAAAGACGGCTATTGTTTACACCTCGATTACATTCCCTTATAGTTCATCACAATAATGACTTAAATGAGGTTACTCGATGCGTTTTCAGATATCTGTATTGCCTGGTGATGGTATAGGACCAGAGGTTACCACTGAAGCAGTCCGTGTCCTAGAAGCGGTGGGACAAAAGTTTGGGCACACGTTTCAGCTAACAGAAGACCTAGTGGGCGGAATTTCAATTGACAAACACGGCACTGCGCTAAAAGCAGAAACCGCTGAGATGTGTAGACGAAGTCACGCATTACTGTTCGGAGCTGTGGGTGGGCCAAAATGGGATGATCCCGAAAGCAACGTCAGGCCAGAAGACGGGTTGCTAGCCATAAGAAAGGCAATGGGGCTCTGGGCAAATCTCCGCCCAGTCAAAGTCTACAAGTTTCTAGAAAATGCCGGACCGCTCAAACCTGAGGTGGTTCGTGGAGTAGACATCATGGTACTTAGAGAGCTGACTGGGGGGCTATATTTTGCAAAGCCGAAAAAGAGATGGACCACGTCTCGCGGCCGCCGCGGAGTAGATACCCTCAAATATGAGGAGCGAGAGATAGAAAGAATACTTAGAGCCGGATTTGAACTAGCCAGGGGAAGGAAAAAGAAGTTAACCTCTGTAGATAAAGCTAATGTTTTAGAAACATCGCGGCTCTGGAGGCAAATTGCTATCGAGTTATCTCCCGAATATCCTGACGTGGCGATAGATCACATGCTAGTGGACAATTGTGCAATGCAACTCGTACAAAACCCCAGCCAATTTGACGTAATTGTTTCTGAAAACACGTTTGGTGACATACTTTCTGATGAAGCTGCCGTATTGGCAGGTTCTATGGGAATGCTACCATCAGCTAGCCTATCTGGAGTACCCGATGCGTCTGGTAAAAGACGGGCACGCGGAATGTACGAGCCTATTCATGGCAGTGCACCTGATATAGCTGGGCAAGGTAAAGCTAATCCACTAGCAGCAATCTTAAGCACTGGACTGATGTTGCGGTATTCATTGGGGTTAATCCAAGAGGCGGAATGTATAGAACAAGCGGTTGATCAGGTCCTAAAAGGTGGAATATATACGCCAGACTTAACAGAACCAGGCAAGCCTTCCATAAACACCTCTAAAATGGGCAAAACCGTCGTAGAAGCAGTTCTGGATAACTAACGTAAATAGGGGAACTACTATGCAAAAGGTAGGTATGGTTACAATTGGGCAATCGCCTAGAAATGACATACTATCGGTGATGAGCAGATACTTGCCCAAAGACGTGGAAGTGCTACAAGCTGGTGCACTAGACGGGCTTGATGAAGCAACGATAAAAGAGATGGCTCCAAAACCAGGTGAGCCTACACTTGTAACAGCGATGCGTGACGGGACTGAAGCAACTGTAACCCACTCTAAGGTAACTCCTCTGATGGAAAAAGGGATAGAAACTTTGCGTCGCCAGGGAGCTGAACTCGTAGTTTTACTTTGTGCTGGCGGATTTGAAGAACTAAAAAGAGATGATTTAGTGATCATAGACCCAGGTAGCCTTCTTCAAGGCGTCATTAAGTCGCTTGTTAATGGATCAAAGCTAGGGTTGGTATTGCCTTCTCCAGACCAAGTCTCTACTGGACCAGGCACTAGCGACTACTGGGGAGATACTGATGTATCAGAATTCTGGGGAGCTTGTGATGTAGCTATGACTCACGCTTCGCCTTACAACAGTAGTGAAATAAAAGTTGCGGATTCGGAAAGGGCAGCGGTAGAAATGAGAGAGAAAGGTGTAGACTACATTTTTCTTAACTGCATGGGGATGGACGAAGAGATGAAATCCGTTTTCCAACGTGTCACTCAAAAGCCTGTTGTACTGGCTAGCGCCGTTGTAGCAAGAATTGTAGACGAGTTGATAAACTAATTAATTTAATTTCCTGCAGCATCAAATTATCTACTACAGGTATCCCAAAACCAGTTAGTTAAGTTACTACTAAGTTCTCCTCAGCAACAATTCCATCATTGATGCTAAAAGCCCTTACTTCAGGGTTCTCATGGTTAATCAACGATATCAACACGTACAAAGTATCTGGCCAAACAGACGTGCCATCTTCCCAAGTCGCAATGCGGACATCTGTATCAGATGGATATGCTGGGGAGTTGGTGTGGGAGTGGTATATAACACCCACTTCCAAATTGTTATTTTCAATATCGTTAACAGTTTCGTAAAGCTCTTTAGGATCCATCCTGTATCTGAATGGACTAGCTTCCACATTTGTCATCTGATACAGCTTTTCTACATTTTCACCAGATGCACCCATAATTCCACAACACTCGTTGGGATCCTCATCCAGAGCCTGCGCAATAATCGCATCAAGAAATTTCTTACTAATATTCAAGTTAAATCCCCAAAAGCCAAATTCCGACTTTATACCACTCGGCTAGAAAGTTAGCCGGGTATTCATTGTACAACTTGTATAGTCCCGGGCGAACCATTTTTTACTTCACCAATAACTTTAGGTTCAGAAACTCCATTGGATCGCAACTGGTCCATCAAATAATCTAGCCTGCCTTTCTTAACCGATATCAACAAGCCACCAGAAGTTTGAGCATCACATAGGATCATTCGCACAGTATCAGGAATAGACTGATCCCATTTAACCGAATCAGCTAACGAACTTAGATTTCGTTTCGACCCATCCGGCACGGTTCCCAATTCCACAGTATCTAATAATCCCAGGATCATCGGCACTTTAGATTCATATATTTGCGCAGATGTGCCACTGGCAGCCATCATCGATTGCAGATGACCCAACAACCCAAAACCGGTAACATCCGTAGCGGAGTTAACTCCTGTTTCAACCATCGCTCTCGAAGCTCCAGCATTTAGTTCTAACATAACTTCAATTGCTTGTTTAGCAACCTCTGGCTCTGCCCTCCCTTGCTTTAATGCCGTAGTAATAATTCCTGTTCCGATTGGCTTAGTCAAAACTAGAATATCTCCGGGCAGGGAACCCGAGTTAGTAATTTCGTCTCCAGGCTTTATTAATCCAGTCACAGCTAAACCATATTTTGGTTCAGGATCTTCTATTGTGTGACCACCCACTATCAATACGTCCGCCTCAGCAGCCTTTTCATACCCACCCTTCAAAATATCCACCAATATATCTTTAGATAGTTGTGCAGGGAATCCAACTATGTTAAGCGCCAATAATGGTTTCCCACCCATCGCATAAACGTCGCTTAGCGCATTCGCTACAGCTATACCACCAAATTGGTATGGGTCATCAACTATCGGAGGGAAAAAATCTACGGTTTGAACAAGGGCAACATCATCTCCTAGGCGATAGACCGCTGCGTCATCACCTTTCTCGATTCCCACAAGTAGGTTGGGGTCAGTTATTGCAGGAAGTTTGCTGAGAACCTGCACGAGATCCTCTGGGCTGAGCTTAGCAGCTCAACCTGCACAATGTGCTAATTGAGTGAGTCTAGCTGCATCTTCTAGCATACATCCTCCTTCCAAAAAATCGCAGACATGTAATTCGCGCCGAGAGAGATTGATAATTTAGGAGTGGAATTTAATTCCAAGCTGTGTTTGGTCACATCCGAATTCTGACATGGCACTTTTGAAGCGTCAAGTTGAACTAACTGCGGCCATCAGTTAACTGATGGCTCACTACAAATATGAGCTGCAAAAATTTGTCATCCATTCCTGAGCGAAATAATAATGGCACCTAGCCTTCCCCCTACCACAACTGTATGCGACAATAGGCAACCTCAAACTTGTAATTTTGAGCCAACATTATGACCAATCGACTTATAACTGAAACCAGTCCATATCTTCTACAGCATGCCGAAAATCCTGTGGATTGGTATCCATGGGGCGAAGAAGCGTTTTCAGAAGCTAAGGCACAAGACAAGCCAATATTTCTCAGTGTGGGCTACTCTGCTTGCCACTGGTGTCACGTTATGGCTCATGAATCCTTCGAAGATTTAGAAACCGCAAAGCTAATGAACTCCGACTTCATAAACATCAAGGTAGATAGAGAAGAGCGCCCGGATGTAGATTCAATATATATGCGTGCGGTTCAGGCACAGACTGGTCGCGGCGGTTGGCCTATGAGTGTTTTCCTAACTCCTGATGGCAAGCCTTTCTTCGGAGGCACCTATTTCCCACTCCATGAAGGTCACGGGATCCCATCATTCACTCGGGTATTGAAAGCCATCTCAGAAGCCTACCAAAAACAACGAAAAGAGGTGTCAGAATCCGCTGATCAATTAATAGCACACCTAAGAAGTGGAGTTATGAATTCTCAAGGACAAGAAACTCTCACATCGGAAACTCTTACGAGGGCTTTTGACGGTTTAGTCGAAGAATTTGATCGAAATGACGGTGGCTTTGGGGCAGCACCAAAATTTCCACAGCCCATGATAGTCGAATTTCTACTGCGTTATTATCACCGGACTCGCCAAACTGAAGCGCTTGCCATGGTCGATATAACTCTTGAGAAGATGTGCCGGGGTGGCATATATGACCAGGTAGGTGGAGGCTTCCATCGATACTCTACAGATGCAATATGGCTCATCCCACATTTTGAAAAAATGCTTTATGACAATGCTCTTCTAAGCAAACTTTACCTTCACGCTTACCAGGTTACAGCCCGTGAAGAGTACAAACGCATTGTCACAGAAACCTTAGATTATGTAATCAGGGAGATGACCGATCCAGACGGAGGATTTTATTCTTCGCAAGATGCCGACAGTGAGGGCGAAGAAGGTAAATACTTTTTTTGGGAAGCAACGGAGGTTGAGCAAATACTCGGGGAAGACCTGGGTAAATTGATAAACCGCTACTACGGTGTAGGCGAAGACGCTCACTCAGATGGGGAAAACATCCTACATGTTCATAAATCTCCAGAAGATGTATGTAATGAATTCGGCATAAACCAAGCAGAACTGGATACAAAGCTGTTGAATGCCAAAGCCAAGCTTTTGTCTGTGAGGCAAAAACGAATACCACCGGGAACCGACGACAAAATCCTTACCGCATGGAATGGGATGATGCTTGGCGCCTTTGCTGAAGCGGCAGCCGTGTTAAAACGTCCCGACTACCTAGAAATAGCATTAAAAAATGCAACTTTTCTACTAGAGAAACTCAGTTCACCTTCGGGGAGAATCAGGCGAACTCACAAAAAAGGCGAGTCAAAACTTCTTGGTTATTTGGAAGATTATGCAAACCTGATTGACGGGTTGATATCTCTACACGCTTTGACGCTAGATCTCAAATGGCTTAACGAAGCCGATAGGCTAACTACAGATATGCTTGATCTCTTCTGGGACGACAAGGAACAATGCTTCTTCGATACTGGCAATGATCACGAAAAGCTAATTATGAGACCTCAGGATTATTTCGACAACGCTACGCCGAGCGGGGCAGCTGTAGCGAGTGATGTGCTATTGAAACTAGCCATTCTCACAAATAACACCCAATACAAGGAAGTTGGGAAGACAATGCTCCGATCTTTAAGGATGGTTATGTCAAGAGCACCCATGGGATTCGGGCATTGGCTTTGCGTACTGGACTTCCACTTATCTACTCCTAAGGAAATAGCGATAGTGGGCCCCGCGAAAGATACTAGGACTCAGGAACTCATAGATGAAATATTTGGGCGTTTCTTACCGAACAAGGTAGTATCAGGCTTCCAGCCTGGTGAAGGGGATGAAAACACTAAATATCCGTTACTAAAAGACAAACACATGGTAGATAACTCTCCTACCGCTTTTGTGTGCGAAAATTACACCTGCAATCTGCCTACTACCGAAGCTTCTTCCCTAATTCAACAACTCGAAAACTCCTGAATTTAACGAGCTGCTCAATGGACTAAAGTGTTCCCGCCGCTAGTATTACAACTCTGAAACACTGAAACGCCACTAGGAAATTATCCGAAGTAAAGGAAACTGTGGTTGCGTTTTCCCTGGATACTCCTGGCACCCACTGGGCGACATCAGCCATGGAAGAATTCACAAACTTAAGGGTTAGAGTGAACGGACTAGAAAATTTTGCCGGCTCAATCTCTGACAGCCGTTCTACCCCCAACCTAGCCTTTTCTAATATCAAATCTCGTGCGGACAATGGTGAGAGATTCTTAGCGGCATACCTAGTCAGCGGCTCTTTTACTACGGCACACTCTATTTTGGGTATCAAATCCTTGGCCTGCTCGCAACAAGTTGTATCTCCACTAACCATAACAATAGGCACTCCATAGTGTGCCGCTATACCAGCATTAAGCCCCAACTCACCCTGTGGACTTCCATTAACCAGTATCTCTTGAACTACCCTTCCAGAAATTGTGTGGTCAAGTATCCCTTCTGATCCTGCCCTAGCGTGGTAACCTATGCACAGAGCAGCATCAAACGATTTGTCCAACCCAGCCATCATGGTTTGGGGTTTAGGCGAGCCAGTTATTACGGTTGCCCTTTGGTCAAGCAATTCCGGGAGCAGATTACGTTGAGTCCCGTGACTATCATTGATCACCACTTCCTGCGCCCCACCCTGAAAAGCACCTTCAACTGCTGCATTAGCCTCAAGTGTCATTAATCTACGTGCCATGTCATAGTCCTTGCCGTCTCTTCCGGTATGGTCACCATGGACTACTCCGCTAACTCCCTCCATATCAACTGAAATAAGAACCTTAGCCATAATTACCTCCAATTACCGAACCTTTAAGTAACCAACTTCCGTAGACATCAAAATGTTCGTTTGTAGCTTATTAAATTAAGCAAGTGGGACTATAAAGCTACGGAATAGATATGCCCCTATGCGAAACATCGTTCCAAAGCCTTATTACAGTAAAATCCTGACCCACATCAAGGACTGAAAGACTAGTGTTGCTCAAATTGAAATTGTTACGGACTTTGAGAGGAAGCTGCAACAGATGAACCGTAAGAACTAGAAGAGCCGCCCCATGCCCCACTACAACAACCGTTGAATCGGACGGTTGGTTCTGGCTGATATAATTGTAAGCCTGGACAGTCCGCTCATGAACCTGTTGCAAACTTTCACCACCAGGCGGAACATAGGTCTCTGGAGCTCTTTTCCAGTGGGCGAACCCCTCAGGGTCAGTAGATTCCCATTCAGCCTGAGTCACCCCTTCCCATTTTCCATAGTTACGCTCCCTTAAATCAAACATCTCTTGGACTTCAATCCCTCTGCCTGCAGCAATAATTGCAGCGGTTTCCCTAGTACGGGAAACATCGCTCGAAAAAATAGCGTCCAGATTGATGTCTGACAAACGGGTAGCTATGCTTTTTGCCTGAGCAATCCCGTCCGAATTAAGCGGTGCATCAGCGTGACCCTGAATCCTGTGTTCTTTGTTCCAGTCAGTTTCGCCGTGCCTTACTAAAATGAATCTTGTCATCCTTTATATCCCTACGGTGCCAAAAGTGACACCGGACCCGATTTGCTGGTATCGGTGTAGTGCCAAGCGAACGTATGCCCATCCTTAACTGAAAAAAAATCAGATGCGACTGGAAGAGGTTCCCACTTGACCGTAGCTTCATTCCACATGTATATCATCCAATAATAAGGTGGGCTGTTTTCTACTCCCTTAATTCCCTCCACAAAATGCGACTTGTACTCAGGATAGAAAGTAGACTTGATGTTGCCTTCTGTAACAATGTTAGTTAGGGCATATGCGTCAGTACCTTCAGGAATTTCAATGCCACGGAACCATTCTGGCGTGGCCTCTTCGCTTTGGACAAGCATACTGGCCTTAACCGTGCCAATAGCCGCTTTGCTATCCTCAGTGCGGTCCGAGCATCCAGTTAATACCCAAATCAATAAAGCTGCGGGAGTCAGATATCTTAAAAGTCTAGTTGGAGTCACCTTTATCCAGTCTCTCGAATATACTTTAATTTACTAATCAACCTAACCAATAAAGGGCTCAACCCTATAAAAAACAGGGTGTTACTAGTCACATGGGCGAAGCTGAAATACAAAGCACCGGGATTAAACACAGCCACCTTAATCCATTGGTACATATCAGAAGAACCAGCTAATTTCGCCCAAGCAAACCCCGTATAGATATTTGTTATCAAGTCGTAACTAAGCGTGGTTAATATAGCCAATATTCCTATTAGAAACGTGTGGTACCCAGGAGTAAACTTGATTCTATTGTTGCTCAGAAGAGTCCTCAGAAAAGCCCCTGCAGCAGCATATATGACTTGAGAAAACGTCACTACTGCCAAGAGCGTAGCCGTGGTAGGGCCAAACGGATTAAAATTCCCATATATCAACCATCCAGTAACTGCAATCAGAGCACCGCGACGGAATCCCAAAGTGTAGCCCGTAACGAAAACTAAGACATCGAATAATTTAATATTCGGCTGGTGTACCAAAGCATAGTTAGTGATTAGTACGGTAGCAAGAACCAGCATGAGTATTCCTGGCTGAACTAGTTGATTAGGTATAGCCCGCGACCGTAATACCGCCTTAGTTCGTCGTACAGCTGTTTGCATGGTTTTGGACCTCCTAATAGATGAAGACTACCGTGACTGCCGTAAAGTACGTTTTCAGGCATGCTTTGTCAAGTATTTTAGGAAGGGTCGCTAAGCTTCGTTCAGGGCTTGACATAGGATTCCACGCTATGGTAGTAATCTTGCACTGGTAAAAGATCAAAGTAATGACCCTGAGAAGTAATCACAATATGGGTTAAGTCTTTGCGCTTTTGCTTATGCTAGATAGATCATAAGAGATCTAGGAGGGAAAATATGAACCTAGGACTTACAACAAGAAGGGCCTTCGGTATGGCCTTGGGGTTAAGTTTGTTGGTGGTTTTAGCGTGTGGATCGTCTGACGAACCAGCGGCGCCTGCGGCACCAGCTGCACCAACCGCTACGCCAACGGCACCATCTGTCGCCCCAGCTTTCATACTTCCGACTGCAACTCCGACACCAGTACCGCCACTGCCTGGCGTAACTGCGGTTGCAAAGCCCAAGCCAACGAGTACTCCAACTCCGGCACCAGCACCTGGAGAGAAACCCCTTTACGGTGGTGTAACTAATCTCCCAATGACGGGTGCCAACCGATGGGATCCTCTTCATGGAAACACTGGCTTCGGCTGGGGAACCATTGCGAATATTGGAAACCTATTCGGTCAATATATCAGGGCTAATCTTACGGACAGACTTACTCTCGAAGGCGACCTTGCTGAGTCTTGGGAAGTAAAAGACGGTGGTAAGACCTGGGTATTGAAGATAAGAGAGGGCGTCATTGACCATGAAGGTAACGAGTTCACAGTAGAAGACGCCTATTACAACGCTTACAGAATCATAGAGCGACCCAACGGGGTACGAGCTAATAGATTCGGATGCTTCAGGGAATTCCTGAGTCCAATAACAGATGGTGAGAACGGTGCAGGTGCTACGATTGCCAATCCAGGTGCCGAAATTACAGGACCAAATGAGTTGACTCTCAGAATGCCTGTAGCCAAGGGAGCTTGGATTAACTGTTTCGCCTCTGGTTGGAACTCTGTGACACCGTCGAAGTACGCTAAGCAAATTGACGCTGACACAGCAACTGGATACCGTGACTTTGAATTTGATAAAGGCGAAGTGGTAGGAACCGGACCGTTCAAGATCGTTGAAGGGGAAATGTCCAACTACTGGAAAGCTGAGAAGCATAGCCAGTATTTCCGAGATGGTCGCCCGTACATGGACGGCTATAATCTATTCGCCATTCCAGACGCCACTACACGAATCGCAAACTTCCGAGTTGGCAGAATTGACGCAGCAGAAATATTCAGCACTGGATTTAAGCTAAGGCCGGTACTGGACTTGCAAAAAGCCATCGGCGAAGAAGCTGCATTCCCAATTGTAGCGGCTCCTGGATTCCGTGGCTTCGAGCTCAACGTTACGAAAGCCCCATTCGGACCTTTGAATGACCCAACCGCCACAAAGGTGAGACAGGCCATACAGACCCGTATGGACAGAGGCGAGATGAGCACGCTATGCCACGACGGCATCGGCTTTTTCTCAACTCCTTACTTCATTGGCCAGTCATGGGTATACACTCAAGAAGAGTGGTTCGATAATTTGATCGGACTTGACCCGGATACTGACAAGAAGAAGGCTGACCTCGCAGCTGCCCAGGCACTCATGAAAGAAGCTGGTTACGGTCCAGACAATAGGATCTCGACTGATATCCTTGAGAACAGTGCATGTAGAGCTGACTTGATAGTTGAACAACTGTCCGACATCTACATCGACGTAACAAGGAACACCATTGCTAGTAGCTCGGTCATTAGAGAGACAGCAAAGAAACTGGAGTTCGGTCTTAGATTAGAAAGCAAGGGCGCTTCCTTCGTAGACCCCGCAGCTTTCTATATTTCGATTCACCAGACATTTGACAAGGGTGGATTTACATTCGGTGGCTGGTCCAATCCCAAGTGGTATGAGCTCAAAGAGAAAGAGCTACTACTAGTTGACGAAAAGGAAAGAGCACCAGTACTACGTGAAATGGCTGACATTCTCTGGAACCAAGACGCTGGTTGGATCGGAATGGTGAGACCTGGTTTGCTTCAGGGTCATAGAGGCTTCTGGAGAGACTGGAGCCCACCTCTATTCCATGCTTCCAATTACTCGCTGGAGAACGTTTGGCTATCTCCTGTAGCCAAGAATCCATATCCAGCATTGCCTCAAATTTAGTTCTAGTTAAACAGAGTTTGGCCTGACCGACTTTCGGTCAGGCCAAACTCTGTACTTACTCCCCGTAAAAAGAGGTCAAAGGGAAGTTGCGAAAGTATATTTTTAGACGACTCCTGATGTTCATACCCACCCTGATTGGGGTGTCTCTTGTGATATTCATACTTCTTAGGGTTATCCCTGGTGATGTCGCGGTTGCTATACTTGCCGGTCCATCCGGCGAAGGGACGTTTACCGAAGAGGAAGTACTACAGGTAACAAAGGAACTCGGCCTCGACAGGCCGATCTACATTCAATACTTGGACTGGATGTGGGGGCTGGTTCGCGGCGACCTCGGCACATCTTTCGTGTTAAACAAGCCAATATTCGACGAATTCAAATCGCAAGTCCCGGTAACGTTGCAATTAGGCATCATTACTTTCACTACTATCATACTCACGTCTATCCCTGTTGGCGTCATAGCCGCCGTAAAGCAAGATGGATGGGCAGATTACTTCTTAAGGGGATTCAGTATATTCGCCCTCGCAATACCGACCTTCTTTATAGGTCTATTACTCATACTGATATTATCTCGCTACTTAAACTGGCTCCCTCCATTGGGCTTCCATCATGTATGGGAAACCCCAGTCGCAGCACTACAACAAATGGCGCCTGCAGCAATAGCACTGGGAATTCATAGCAGCGGTCTACTTATGCGTCTAACTCGCACGCAACTCTTGGAGTGCTTGAGAGAGGATTACATTAGGACAGCAAGAGCAAAAGGCGTAGGGGAAAGAGTAGTAATCCTTAGACACGGGCTTAGGAATGCACTACTACCGGTAGTCACCTATGCGGGTTTCCAGTTTGGCATACTTTTCTCAGGAACAGTAGTAATTGAATTAATTTTCAATCTTCCAGGGATAGGACGCGGTTTGGTAGATGCTCTATTCCTAAATGACCTACCTACCATACAAGCTTACATAATGTACTTCGCGTTTGTTTCTTTGGCAATAAACCTATTTGTAGATTTGACGTACGCATGGCTAGATCCTAGAATCCGATACGAGTAGAACAATTAAACTAAAATCGATATGGCAACTACACAAGAACAAGAAATAGTATTTTCGGACACCGCTAGTAGATCGACATTAGGTCGATACACTAAGGCGTCGAAGAAATTCCTCCGCTCCAAGCCACTAGGCACAACCGGAGTAATAATAGTCGTTCTCGCTATCCTGATCTCGATCACTGCCCCTTATATAGCTCCTCATGATCCGTATGACACGAGCGTTAGGAATGTTCTCAAAGCCCCTTCATCGGAACACTGGTTTGGCACTGACTCTCTTGGCAGAGACGTTATGAGTCGCACTATGTTTGGTTCAGGGGTCTCGCTTTTCGTAGGCATAATAGCCATGATAGCGGCATCTACTGTCGGGAGTATAATTGCTGTAACCAGCGCTTATTATGGCGGCAAATATGACCTTATTCTTCAAAGGGTTATAGATTCGTTATCGGCCTTTCCAAGCCTACTACTAGCTCTCGCGCTTATGGCCGCTTTGGGCTCATCCCTGAATAACGTGATCCTCGCCATAACAATAGTGTTCTTGCCAAGAATAGCAAGAGTTGTACGATCCGTTGCCCTTAGCGTAAAGGAAATGCCATATGTAGAAGCATCTAGGGCTATAGGAGGAAGTGACAACCGGATAATGTTTAGGCACTTACTTCCTAATACGTTCGCGTCGTTAGTAGTAGTAGCAACTTCATTGGTTGGCAGCGCTATAATCATCGAGGCCTCACTAAGCTTCCTTGGCCTTAGCGGTGCCGGCAACACCATAACTTGGGGTGCCATGCTAAATCAACAACAGCTGTTTGACTTCGCCGGTGCACCATGGATAGGTCTTTTCCCAGGCTTCGCACTGACGTTAGTAGTATTTGGAGTAAACATATTTGGGGATGCGTTAAGAGACGTCTTAGACCCGAAATTACGCGGCAGATAAGATCGAATTTTCCCCCTGTAGCCTATCGCATTCTTAACTAGACTATTTTAATTTTGAACCTCGCGTTGTAAGGTTCTATTTACGCTGACAGATAATTATTTTCCTATTGGAGGCACATATGGCCAACAAATATCCCACCGTAGATCCAGGTTATTTAACCAGTATTGAATACCGATCAATTGGACCCTTCAGGGGCGGACGCTGCGTTGCCGCTGCAGGAGATTCTAAAAACCCACTGGTGTTTTACCATGGAGCTACAGGAGGCGGTGTCTGGAAAACTATAGACGCAGGCATGTATTGGGAAAACATATCTGACGGCTTCTTTGAAACTGCTGCTGTGGGAGCTGTTGCCGTTTCGGATTCAGATCCTAACGTAGTTTACATAGGAACTGGCGAAGGATGTTTCAGAGCAGACGCCACTCACGGAGACGGGGTATACAAGACCACGGACGGAGGGAAAACGTGGAAAAATGTCGGTCTGAAAAACTCCCGTCACATAGCTCGTATTAGGATACATCCAAATAATCCTGATATAGCTTACGTTGCGGCAGTTGGTCATGAGTGGGGAAGTAATCCAGAACGAGGAGTTTTCCGCACAAAGGATGGAGGTGAAACTTGGGAGCACATTCTATACAAAAGTGACAAAGCAGGGGCCGTAGATCTTTCTATGGATCCAAACAATCCTAGAATAATATACGCAGCGATCTATCAGGTACTGAGACAACCTTGGACCATGACTTCGGGAGGGCCAGACAGTGGCCTGTATAAATCCACTGATGGTGGAGATACTTGGAAAGACATAACTGATAGCCCTGGTATTCCGAAGGGGATTAAAGGAAGAATAGGAATAGCTATATCACCTCCTAAACCGGATAGAGTTTGGCTTTTAATTGAGATAGAAAATTCTCAAGGTGGTCTCTTCCGCTCAGACGATGGTGGACTAACTTGGGAAAAAGTCTCAGGTAAGCCTGAGATATACAGAAGGCCATGGTATTACACACACGTTTTTGCTGATACGCAAGACCCAGATACGTGTTACTGCCTAGATGTAAATCTATGGAAATCCATAGATGGTGGTAAGTCATTCTCCACTATGCAACTCCCTCACGGGGACCATCATGACCTTTGGATTGACCCAAGAAACAATCAGCGCATTATAAGTGGAAGCGATGGCGGAGCTTCTGTAAGCCTAGACGGCGGAGCTTCATGGTCAACTCTCTACAATCAGCCAACGGCCAGCTTATTCAAAATGGATGTTGATGACCAATTTCCATATAACGTGTACGCCACGCAAATGGACAATACTGCAATAAAGGTACCGAGCCGTGCAGATGAGGGAGCCATAGCCTGGAAAGATTGCGACGCAGTGGGTAACTCTGAAAGTGGATACATAGCAGTAAAACCCAATGATCCAAACATAATATTCTCGGGTGCAAATGGATCAGCCCCGGGTGGCGGCGGCACGCAACTGCGTTTCGACCTCCGAACCAGACAAACAAGAATCGTTCATGTGTGGCCTCACGACCAATCTGGCTCAGCGGTTAAGGACATCATGAATAGATTCTATTTCACCTACCCTACCGTGATATCTCCTCATGATCCCGAACTACTTTATTGTTGTAGTCAGTATGTATATAGAAGCTATGATGAAGGAGGATCTTGGGAAAGGATCAGTGAAGACCTCACACGAAATGACCAGTCAAAAATGCAGGTTATATCTGGAGGATTAAGTACAGACAGTGGAGGTACTGCTGACTATTCAGGCGTTATTTTCGCATTCGCCATCTCGCCTCATGAACCAAAAGTTATTTGGACTGGCTCGGATGACGGCTTGATTCACGTCACTAATGATGGTGGAGAAACCTGGAACAATGTCACACCGCCAAACCTTCCAGAATGGACCCTAATATACACTATAGAGCCTTCAAAACATGATCCAAGTACAGCTTATGTGGCCGCAACCCGTTACAAGATGCATGACCACGCACCATATGTACTAAAAACGAATGACTATGGTAAGAATTGGGAAATGATCACCACTGGGATACCTGAAGATCACTTTACCAGAGTCATTCGTGAGGATCCTAAACGCCAGGGATTACTTTATCTCGGAACAGAATTAGGGGTATTCGTGTCCTTTAACGATGGCAATACGTGGCAGGCAATGCAATCTAATCTTCCAGTCGTCCCAATACATGATATGGCAGTAAAGAACAATGACCTGATTTTAGCTACGCATGGACGATCTTTCTGGATACTTGACGATCTGACTCCCCTTCACCAAATATCCGAAAAGTTAAATGAATCCGTAGTTTCGCTGTTCAAGCCTAGGAACACTTACAGAATCGGGCAACCTTTAGGATTCGGCCGTGGAGGTGGTTCAACTGGTAAAGACTATCAAAGGATAAACGGTGAAACGGTCACATTTTACGAAAAACGTGACAAAGATGGAGAGCTGAAAAGAGTGTACCTTAATGCAGGGCAAAATCCACCCTTAGGTGTGCCGATAAACTATCATCTGAAACAAACACCTCAAACTGAAGTCAAAATAAGTATTATCGATGCAAATAACACCGTAATAGATTCGTTCGAAAGAAACGCAAAAATAGGTATGAACCGATTCATGTGGAACATGCGTTACCCTGCTACTTCAGGGCCTGACGCGCGTGGCCGTCCGGCCGGCATTTCACCGTTGGCACCAACGGGAGCATATAAGGTAGAGCTGACAGTTGACGGACAAACACTTACGGAAAACTTTGACCTACTAAGAGACCCACGAATATCTGCAACAGATGAAGATCTTCAAGCACAATTCGACCTTATGATTGAAATCAGGAACAAATTGGTCGACAACAACGACGGATTAAGTCGTCTTAGAAGTGTAAGGAGTCAAATTAATGATTGGATTGATCATACAACTGATCAAGCAACAAAAGACGCTCTAACCAAATCAGGAGATCAGATCGAGAAAAAACTTTGCGCTATAGAGGATCAACTGACATCAGTCCATGAACCTAACGCACAAACCGTGCCGCCAGTACGTCTTGATGCAAAACTAATGGCGTTATCACAAGTTGTAGCCTCCGGTGATTTTGGACCCACCCAAGGACAACTAGGTGTAATTGACGAGCTATCTAAATTAGTCGACGACAATCTAGAAACTCTTCAATACGTTATTGACAACGACGTTGCTGCGTTTATTGAACAGGTTAGTGAACTAGGGCTGCCTCCAATATCGCACTAGGGGATCATATACAGTTCTTGTAAAACTTACGGAAGCTTTGAGTATCAATTGAGACTTGTTACAAAGTGGTGCTGCCCGACCTGGATTCGAACCAGGGATTTCAGCTCCAAAGGCTGACGTGCTACCACTACACCATCGGGCATCTATTACTTAATGCTAAATGGATAGACAGTTTTAGGCAAGGACCTAAAAATTGATTGCTGGAGTATAATCTCTCGATAAATATGCGACAAAAATACGACATAATAATTATAGGTGCTGGAATAATTGGGCTAGCCACTGCCCTTGAACTTTCAAAAAGGTACCCGAAATATACTCTAGCCATTCTGGAAAAAGAGAGCGGAGTAGCGACGCATCAAACAGGACATAATAGTGGAGTTATTCACTCTGGCATCTATTACAAGCCAGGATCTCACAAAGCAACTCTCTGTGTCTCAGGAAGTCGTGCGCTAATAGACTATTGTGATGTAAAAGGTATCAAGTACAATCTGATAGGAAAAGTGGTTGTCGCCACAGATGAAGATGAAATACCCCGGCTAGAAACCCTTTATGAAAGAGGTAAAGCGAATGGAGTTCCCGGACTAGAATTGATCAGCGAAAGCCGTTTGAAAGAGATCGAACCCCACGCTCGAGGCATCCAAGCTCTTCATTCTCCAAACACCGGAATCATTGATTTCAAAGAAGTTTCACGATCATACGCGAAAGACCTGCTAGAAAACGGTGGCGATATGATATTCGATGCAAAAGTCCAGGATATACGTGTAAATGGCGGCTCAATCCAATTGGAAACCGATCAGGGAGGGTTTCAATCAAAATATCTCATTAATTGTGCAGGTCTTCATGCCGATGTAATAGTGAGGAAAATGGGATTGCCTTCCAATATCCGTATAATCCCATTTAGAGGTGAATACTTCACTCTAAAACCCGAAAAACATCATCTAGTTAAAAGCTTGATATACCCAGTCCCAAATCCGAGTTTCCCGTTCCTAGGTGTACACTTCACTAGAATGATAGGCGGTGGAGTGGAAGCAGGGCCCAATGCTGTACTGGCATTCGCAAAAGAAGGGTACAAAATGTTTAACATTAACCCCAAGGAATTGCTACAAACGCTAAGTTATAGTGGTTTCTGGGTAATGACATGGAAATATTGGCGGACTGGCTTTGGTGAATTCTATAGATCACTTAGTAAACGGGCATTTACTAGAGCTCTTCAAAAGCTACTACCAGAGATTAGCCGTCATGACTTGGATTCGGCGGAAGCTGGTGTTCGTGCACAAGCGGTCGATAGCCATGGATTCATGCTAGACGACTTTAGCGTAACGGAAACACCTAACGCATTCCATGTACTCAACGCACCATCACCAGCAGCCACGTCATCTTTATCAATCGGGAAATATTTGGTGGATCGAGCTAGTAAATCATTTGGTTTGAAAGCAAATTAACATATGTGTTCTTAAAGCAATTAGCGCGAAATGGTTGGTTGTTAGAAAATAAATGTATTTCCATTATCAATCTTTGATTATAGATTAAGATCCATACAATGATTACTTCCAACACAAAAAATCCAAGGATATTTTTCGGGTGGTGGATTATATTCGGCGGCCTAGTTGGAATGGCCCTCAACACCGCTCTAAATTACCATGGGCTAAACGTATTTGTAAGACCGCTTGCGGACGGATTCGGTGTTAGCGTTGCTGCTATCGCAGCATTGATCTCCTTCGGTAGGATCGAAGGCGCTTTCTTCGGCCCGATCGAAGGTTATCTCGTCGACAAAATGGGTCCAAGAACCCTCATGTTCTTCGGAATACCACTAATGGGTTTAGGGTTCATACTTGCGAGCTTCGCACCGAATTTTCCAATTTTCTGTGTCATTTTTCTGATAGGGATCAACTTAGGATCAAGCATAGGATTCATGAGTTCAATTACCACCGCTGTGGCTAATTGGTGGAATAGGCATCGCGGTCGCGCATTCGGCTTTATGTGGCTCGGTCTTAGCATAGGAGCTGTAACCGTCCCTCTTACTAATGCGCTCACAGAAAGTCTGGGGTGGCGTGGTGCTTTTAGAGTATTGGGGGTCGGAGTTATGGTCATAGGGCTCCCTATTGCAACATTAATGAGGCACAAGCCTGAACAGTATGGGATGTTGCCGGATGGAGTTCAGCCCACAAAACGAAACACAGCAAACCCTGCGTCTACCGCATCCCAATCAGACCCTCCAGAACTAACTGTATGGGAAGCACTAAAAACTACTGCATTCTGGTACTTCGCCATAGCGGTCAGTATACGTATCGGCGTTACAAGTGCGGTGGGGATAAACTCTTTTCTTTTAGTTGAATCTTTGGGAGGTACAACCGCTCAGGCCGGGGCACTATTCGTAATTCACGGAATCTTCAGTGCACCTGGTAGACTTTTTTTGAGTTGGGCCGGAGATGTAATCAATAAGAGCTTTATTATGGCAGGCTCCTTAGTAGTATTAGGTATTTGTCTACTCTTTATAGCAAGGGCAACTTCTTTTAATGAACTGATAATATTCTGGGTACCTTACGCACTAGCATGGGGAGGGCTATCGTCTTTACCACAATCCCTAAGAGCCGATCTTTTTGGCAGGCAACATTATGCGACTATCCAGGGTGCTATGTCACCAATTCACAGTGCTTTTACCCTGGTAACTCCAATAATGGCCGCTTGGATGTTTGAAAGCACTGGTAGTTATCAACTGCCCTTCACAATTTTCGCAATTTCCGCATTTTTCGGAGGGTTCTTGATTCTGTTGGCTAAACCACCTATAACGCCTATATCGTGACATATCAAAATACTAGCTGGCAGACACATTTGCCATCATCACACCACAATAATCTATGGATTTTCTTTTGTTTTTTTCCATCACTTAAAAGCGTTTTTACTAAAAGGTGGAAACCTTCATCACAAGTGTGTATGATGGGAAAAATTTCGGCACGAATAATCGTAGAGAAGTTTGTTTCGAAATTATCTTTTGATGGCATTCAGAAGAAATAGGGAGGTAAGTATATGGTTTCAACAAAATCAGGTTCATCTAGCCTAAAAGAATTCATAGAGGATAGTAAAAAGTTAGTGGGTAAAGACGCGACAGACGTGCCACAAGCAGTTAAGGCTGCAGACTGGTCTTCTATTCAAAAATACTGCTCAGCACTGGGTGACATTAATCCTCTTTATAACGATGTCGGCGGAGGAGTAGGAACGCTTTATAACACTCTTATAGCCCCTCCAACCTTCATATTCTGTGCACGCACACCAGATTCAGCAGCATCTCACGAAGAGAAAGCTTATGGAATCCGAAGGTTCAGCACTGGATGTTCCGCCGAATGGAGCGACGTCATTCGATTGGGAGAACCTATTGCTACAGATTTGAAAATCACTGACGTCAGAGCAGGAAGCAAATGGGGAAACCGTGACACAGGTGAAGTCGATTCTACAGCCACTTACACAACTCTCTCAGGAGGCTTAATAGCGAAGGCTACCGGCACGGTCACAGTGGTACCTTATAATTTAGGCGATGATCTAATTGACGATCGTGAAATCCATCAATATTCAGACAAAGAGATAAAGCAGCTTGAGGATGACCTCGACGCCATACCCCCACATAGAGGTAAAAAGCCACTTTACTGGAGTGAAGTGAGCGTCGGCGACAAGTTGCCTCAACTTGTTAAAGGTCCTATTTATTATACAGATATCTCTGCTTGGAAAGTGGCGGAAGCAAAGCTGTCAGCAGCAGCGCTAGGAACAGTAGCACATCGAAATGTGCTAAATAAACCAGGCAGAATGGTAGTCAATCCTGCAACTGACTGGCCATACTCTGATATAGACCAAGCACACGGTGATGTGTTGGCCGTAAAGGTACTAGGTTTCAACATGCCAGTTTCAAAGGGTCTCCTCAGATTCGGGCTAGCTGGACAGGTCATTACTAATTGGATGGGTGATCTTGGATTCTTACGTAGCCTTTCTCTTCAACTCCCGAATCACTTCTTGTATGAAGACACTATGTGGATAGCAGGAGAGGTCACCGGCAAGAGCCAAGTAACAATCGGGTCAGGTGAATATAACTCTGTACAACTGAAGATTTCTGGGCATAACCAACTCGGCCAGACCCTAGTTGAAGGAACTGCGGAAGTATACCTGCCGGAAAAAGGCTTTCTAGTGGGCCTGCCAATTGGTAACCCTTGGCAATAATCTGCTAAAACCAGACCCACTCAAACATTAGGATATAAGGAACAAAAGGAGTAACAAAATGGTCAAAGAAGAAACCTTTGAAAGTTTAGTTAATGAGTTTCGAGAGCTTTCTACTCAAGACCTGGAACATGAAGTCTTAGGCGAAGGTTATCCTCTGGATATGCACCTGCATCCTGGTACAATGCAGCCCTTTAATGCCTCTGGCCCTCCATACCAGAGCCCTTTCGTACTAACAAGGCCGGTTATCCAGGCATACGTCTCAAGCATTGGGGACGACAACCCGCTTTACACAGACCCTGAATACGCGAAAAACGGCCCCT
>CAZBMS010000022.1:0-1808 GCA_964493125.1 uncultured Dehalococcoidia bacterium
ATAGACATTCGTGACTATGGCAGCCGAAATGTAGGCGCAGCAAATGTAACCCAGCACGTCGGAAGGTTACACGGAGTATTTGTAGGCGGATTCGACATTTTGGTCAAGGGTGTTGGCCCAGTACTGGTAGCGAGACTTGTAGGACTTGAGCTTGATGGTCAGACACTCGTGGGACTTGCGGCAGTAATAGGGCATAACTGGTCAATCTATCTACGATTCAGCGGGGGTCGTGGATTAACGGTTGTTCTTGGGTCGTTACTAGCAGTGGCATTTAAGGAAGGAGCGATCTTTTTCTTGGTCGGATTCTTGGGCTGGGCGCTTTTTCGTAACGCTGGTTTGTGGACGGGGATATCGGCGTTGCTTTTACCAGCGTGGGCGATAATATTTGGGGAACCAACGACCATAATACTCTATACAGTTGTCTTATTGGGTATTTTGATAGTGAAGAGATTGTTATCTAACCCAGAGGATGAAAGCCTAAAAGTTAACCTCAAGGAAAAGTTGATGGCGAGGTTGTTGTACGATCGAGACACGATGGGCAAAGGGGATTGGGTTACTCGCGGACCGCATCGCAGTGAGAGGCGGAATTAGGAATTGGCAGATCAATGTTACCGCCATACCCAAGTTGAAACTAACCTGTCTTGTGGTCGTTGCGGCAAGGCGATTTGCATAAACTGTGTAGTTCAACACCCAGTCGGCATTAGATGCCCGGATTGTGGCAAGCCGACGGTAATTCCTATGTGGGAGATCGGCGCAGGCGCTTATTTTAGAGCGACATCAGCCGCGCTCCTGCTATCTATCGCGAGTCTCGTCTTGATTTCATGGATCCTTTGGTATATTGGCGGTGCTTTGGGGTATTACATAAGTGTTAGTGTGATGGTAGGACTTGGGTTCTTGGTTGGTAGGGCTGTTCATTGGTCGACAGGGGGAAAGCGAGGGCGCAAGTTGCAGTGGGTCGCTGGCACAGCCACAGTAGCGACGGGAATAATTGTTGCGGTTATCACTGGGATTAACTTGTCAGTTTTGGTGGCAACAGCCTTGGCCACGTTTTTGGCTGTCAGATCACTCGAAATTTAAGTTTGTTTTTTCATGATTTAGCTTCTATACTCACGACACTTTAATAGGCGGAAAATACCGACCATGGAGCCAGACGACACCACAGCAAAAGAACGGGACAGCGGGGTATTGCTAACGACCGCCGTTGTTTTTGGGCACGCGATTAAACATATCTACATAGCTGGGTTTCAAACGATTATATTCCCAGAAATGAAGATTGCACTGGGATTAAGCAACGTCTCCTTTGGGGCGCTTGCGACCGCACGACAGGCAACAAGCGGAATTACAACTTTAGGCGCAGGATATTTAGGAGATCGATTCAGTGGGCAGGCAAGCCTACTCTTGGCAATTTCCTTAGGTCTTATGGGCGTTTCCTATTTCCTGGTTGGTACGGCTCCCAACTATCTCTGGCTCTTCCTTGCCATGTTGGTAGTTGGGTTGGGTCCCTCAATTTACCATCCGCCTGCCCTTGGGGCATTAAGCAGGAGATTTCCTGATCGCAGAGGCCTGATGATCTCCTTGCATGGGATGGGCGGTAGCATAGGAGAGGCTTTGGGGCCACTCATAACCGCTGTTGCGGTGACGTACCTACTGTGGGACGGGTCGTTACGATGGAGCTTGATACCAGCCTTAGTGACAGCAGGTGTCGTGTGGATACTGATGAGCAGGTCAGCTAGGGTCGCAGGTGGCGCGGCATCATTCGCTGAGTATTTTGGATCACTAGGAGGCCTTTTCAGGAATCGTGAACTAGT